>WLSJ01000038.1 GCA_009705865.1 Actinomycetota bacterium
AACTTCCATCTCCACCCTCGACGGCCAGCCCAACGCATTGGCAAACGCTGCCGGCAAAGTCACATTGGTTGTCAACGTGGCAAGCAAGTGCGGACTCACCCCGCAATACGAACAGCTCGAAGCGCTTCAGAAGCAGTACACAGCAAAGGGCTTCACAGTCGTTGGCGTTCCATGCAACCAGTTCATGGGTCAAGAGCCCGGAACATCAGAAGAGATCGCAAGTTTCTGCAGCTCCACCTACGGAGTTACTTTCCCATTGACAGAAAAAATCGATGTCAATGGCGATGCACGTCACGCCCTGTACTCAGCACTCACACCAGTTGCAGATGCTGAAGGTGTTGACGGAGACATTCGTTGGAACTTCGAAAAGTTTCTTGTTAACCGTGATGGTGCAGTTGTTGCACGCTTTCACCCAAAGACAGCACCTGATGCGCCCGAAGTAATTTCGGCCATCGAATCTGCTCTGAAGTAATTACACCTTTTCAGCAGCAACAAATGTGTCTAGAGCAGGACCGCTCTCGATACTTGTAATCAACGCATAGCGCGGGAAGTCATGATTGTGTACAACAACGTGCCACAGCCGCTGAGTATCGACAAGGAAACGAGAACCCTTACTTAACGGTACGCGCCGTTCTGTTGCAGGGTCTGGTAATCCATCAGGGCCGTTGTCCATCAGCAGCATGTAGCTGTCAGGGCTATCAGTAAGTTCTAACCACGTGCGAACGACCCAGCCTTCATTGTCTGGGTTAAAACGGTTGTTGTCATCACGATGGATATTGCGGATGGCCTGTGCATGATCTTGCGGTTCTAGTTTGATGATGCGCACACGCCCGAAATTTGCACCAATGGAATCAACGTATTTCTTCAGTGTTGGCGCAGATGGCGCATTAGAAGTCCACAATGCATCTTTGTCAGTTTTGCCCTTGTCCCAAAAACCGCGGCAGTCAAGTTCACCATCAGCCGATGCAAGCGGTGCAAAGTTTGTATCGCCACCACTTTTCCAATCCATGTACTCGAGCGATTCCCACTCAGATGCAGGAACATCAAACGGAGCATTTCGAAGCGCGACAAAACCTGTTTCCGATAAACAGTCGAGTCGAACATGTGGAGTGTGCAATGGAATTGCAACAGACCAGTGTTCTTGTGTTGGCCAGAATGCGGGACTCATGTTCTTAGTGTACGGACTGATGCATGGCGAATGGAAGCACCAATGTCACGGCTGCATGGTGGTAGTTGCACCTATTGGTACAAAACCAGTAGCAGGTGGCAGTAACAACACTGTTCCTACGTCAAGACGATCAGGGTTCTTGATTTTGTTGAGCGCAACAAGTGCTGGCGCACTGACTTTCATTTTTGCCGCAATACCAAAAAGAGATTCCCCAGGAAGCACGGTGTACTTCAATGGCGCCGCAGTATTGGCAGGTGAAATTGTGGTGCTAGTAGTTGTACCGCCGACCACGGTGGTGACAGAAGATGACGAACTGCTATCTGTGACGAGATAGGAAAGGAATGCAAGCAAGCCGAATACACACGTGCTCCACAACAAATACATATGGAGACGAGTGCGAAGGAACATTCGTCCCATGTTATGTCCGTCACACCTATAAGTGCAGTACGCCTTCCATACGAGGAAATATGCGTCTCTGTTCTAATCTGTATCTCTCATGAACCCCGAGACTCGCACCTTCCCCGGCGCTCGACGCCCGGACCGTTCGTATCGCCATAACGCGGACGGAATCAGTATTGCGGTCTACGAATGGGGCGCCGAATCAAACCCACCACTCTTTTTGGTGCATGGTGGGTCTGACTTTGCTGGCACCTTCGATGTTTTCGCACCTCTCATCGCCGCAGCTGGTTACCGCGTGGTCGCTTGGGATCATCGTGGCCACGGCGACAGTCAACATGCTGCTTTGTACGGATGGGACGCAGACATTCGTGATGCACTGTCGGTGATGTCCTCAATCACTAATAAGGCTGCCCCGGTGATTGCGCACTCAAAGGGCGGGGCGCTCATGATGCAACTCGCCGACTCTTGCCCGTATCGCATTTCGGCAATGGTCAACATTGATGGCATGCCAAGTAAGCGTCGTATGCCAGACGTGCCTGACCATGATCAGTCACGACTACTTGCAGATTCAATTGGCTCGTGGCTTGATTTCCGACATGAAGCTGCAGCGTCAGAACGTAAGCCGGGCACATTGGTTGAGCTTGCGCAACGCAGAGGAAAAATGAATCCTCGTCTCTCTATTGAATGGCTTGAATATTTAGTCACCGTCGGTGCACAACAAGATGCAGATGGGTGGCGTTGGAAACTTGACCCAACAATGCGCTTTGGTGGTTTTGGTCCGTGGCGCCCGGAGTGGGCTTCATTACGAATGGCTGCACTCACAATGCCGTTCCTCGGTTTGCTTGGCACCATTGATGAACCAATGGGTTGGGGTGCACGTCCGCGCGATATCTTGCCGTGGATTCCTGCAAGCGGACGATTAGAAGTTCTTGAAGACATTGGTCACTTCATTCATATTGAAGAACCAGAACGCGTCAGCAAAATGATTTTGGAATTCTTGTCATGAACGCAGTGATGTTGCAACACAATAAAGTCACTTTGGCATTGCACGAAGTTCGACCCGGAACTGGTCGGCCTTTGTTGTTCTTGCACGGCCTCGGTGAAAGTGCCGCAATGATTTCAACACTTTCTGTTGATTGGGCTGGCCCCGTGTGGGCTCTTGATTTCACAGGTCACGGCGATTCATCTGTTCCAGCAGGTGGCGGTTATTCATCTGAAATCCTTATGGCAGACGTTGATATTGCACTTCGTCATATTGGTGAAGCAACCATCGTTGGCCGAGGACTCGGTGCGTACATCGCATTTCTTATCGCCGGCGCGCGACCAACTTTGGTCCGTGGAGCAGTATTGCTTGATGGCCCAGGTCTTGCGGGTGGAGCAATTCATGCAACTTCGAATACTGAAATCACTTCAGGTGGCGATCGCACCGGAACAACTCCAGACCCATGGGCACTGATTGAGTTGTCACGCGATGCACGTCCACCCACTTACACCACAACTTTTGCGAAACTCGCAGTAAGCGGTTCAGGAATCGCAGACCCCATTGCTGTCACATGCAAAGTGTCGCCACCATGGGTGGAAGCAATTCGCGCAGAACCCGGCGTGATGATCGACATCACTCTGCAAGACGCTTTAGATATTTACGCTGCTGTTTAGATAGTGCGCTGGGTGACAGCGTCGGCAAGTTCAAGAAGCGCTTCGAATGCAGCACCCTGAATCAACCGCTTATCCAAGGATGCAACAGCTTCGCCACGCAATGAAACGATAAGTGATTCCATTTCAGCAACGGCACCTGTTGCCGAAACAGCTTCTTGTATCGCTGCAACATCGTCAGAAGACATTCCAGGTGTTCCGATGGTGTCAAGAATTTTCAATTGTGAGGCTGATGCAAGTGCGTATGCACGAGCCAACATTGGCGTTGGTTTTCCTTCTAGAAAATCTCCGCCTACGGGTTTGCCTGTAACGGAAGAATCCCCGAAAGCACCCAGCATGTCATCGCGCATTTGGAACGCGTCGCCAAGCGGCAAACCATATGCGGACAGCATTGGCAACAGATTGGTTCCAATGTCTTCGTTTGCCGCAACTGCACCAAGGTGCAACGGACGTTCAATGGTGTACTTGGCGCTCTTGTAACGGCAAATACGTTCAGCAATTTCAATACGTCGTTCGCGACGTGCCGAACCCAGGGTGTCGAGGTATTGACCGATATTCATTTCCATACGGAGGTCATGCCATATAGAACGGGCAGAAGGAGAAACATTGTCCATCAACTTGTCAGACATGACATATGTAATGTCGCCAATCAGAATTGCTGCGCCTTCGCCGAATCGACGTGATTCCCCCGCCATCTGTTCTGCACTATGCATGTCTGACATACGCCGATGCGTAGTGGTATTGCCACGACGAGTCTCTGCGTCGTCAATGACATCATCGTGAAAGAGTGCGAACACATGCAGCAGTTCGATAGCTGCACCAATACGGAACTGTTGGCCATCTGCAGAGTCACCACCAGCTGCTACCCAACCCCAATGAGCAAACTGAGGCCGTAGACGTTTCCCGCCACCAAGAACTAATGATTCAATCTCGTCGAAAACTGTTTCAAGATCTTCATCTATCCGAGTCCATTGGTGCCGCTCATCGTCGACAGCATTAGCGAGAATTGCATCAACCTGAGCAACTACATCGCTTGAATCAATCATTCGTCTTCATCTTCGTCATCGAAATCAGACTCTTCAAATTCAATATCTGCAACAAGGGTGTCAACTGTCAGTTGCGCTGCAGTTATTCGTTCGTTACACCATGTAATGAGGAACGAAGCACGCTCTACTTTGGTAGCCAACACATCAACATCAATTGAATTGGAATCAAGCTGAGACAAAATTGATTCAATCTCAGTCATCGCTTCTGCATAACCGGCTGGTGCTGCTTGTGTGGTTTTCTTAGCGGCCATTAGGCAACTCCTTCTACTGTGCTGGTAATGCTGCCGTCGGCAAGCGCTGTGACAACTGTGTCACCCTTTTTGATATCTGATATTGAACGAACCACATTGCCTGCTGAATCACGCGTGATGCTCCACCCGCGAGCCATTGTGGTGACAGGGTCTAGCAAACGAACTGAAGCAGCATGCATCATGAGTTTCTGTGATTGACGTTCAAGAGCCGTACGAGGGCGGGTACGCAAACGCTCAACCGAAACTGCGATTCGAGAGCGAGCACGCTCGACTGCGGTTTGCGTCAGAGACCGTAATGAACCGGCGCTGTATGAGAGTTCTGACAAGAAGCTCTCAACTATGGCTATCACTGACTGAGCACATGCAGTTGGTGTTTTGTTTGCCGTATGGGCAACTATGTCAGCGATGCTTGTATCAATTTCATGACCAATACCTGTGAATACCGGATGTGAACATTTAGAAATAGCCATGGCAATCTGTTCATCATCAAATGCGGCAAGATCACCTTTCGAGCCACCACCACGCATCAACATGACCAGATCAATGTCGTCGCGACGTGACAGTGAATTAAGTGCAGCCACTATTTGTGACACTGCCGCATCACCTTGTACGCGAACATCACAGAACGTGATGGCGAAACCAATTCCGGACTCTGTGAGGTGCTGTTGCGCATCAGCCCAGCCAGCGGCTTGGCTAGATGAGATGATGCCAAGACGAAGTGGAACTAAGGGAACCGGAATTCTCTTGTTGATTTTGTCAACACCTTTTTCCATCAATTGACGAAGAAGTTCTTCACGTTTTGCAGCAACATCGCCAGCAGAGAATTGCGTGTCGACATCAGTAGCAATGAGGTTTAGTTTTCCGAATGGTCCGTAGTACTCCACACGACCAAATAGACGAACTTTCAAGCCGTCCTTTAGTTCGATGCCTTGTTGACGCAGTTTGGCTTGCACGTTGCGCAGTGGCCCAGCAAATAAGTTGATATTCAGTTGCGCTTTAACGCCATCAATATTTTCAATCAATGTGAAATAGGCATGAGGGTTCGGTTTACGCAAACCCTGAATTTCACCTTCTACCCATACGCCTTCATCAAAAGATGCTTTGAGAACATGGTTCAGGACTTCAGTGAATTGCCCAACACTGAACGACGGAACTCCGTTGATGAATTCGACTTCAGCTGCCATTGTCTCTACTCTACGGAAGGCGCAGACAGTCCGAAGGAACCACCGGCACGAACTTGTGATGCATACATGGCATCTAGCGCCATCAGTTCGTCATGAGTTCCTTGTTCCATAATGAGACCATCATCAAGAACCACAATGCGGTCTGCATCGCGAATGGTGGACAAGCGATGGGCAATGACAATTGCTGTGCGACCGTGAAGTGCTGATTCCAAGGCTTCTTGCACCAACGCTTCATTCTCGTTATCAAGATGACTTGTTGCTTCATCAAGAATCATGATGGCAGGATTCTTCAACAACATTCGGGCAATGGCCACGCGTTGCTTTTCTCCACCTGACAAGCGATACCCGCGCTCGCCCACCAATGTGGAATACCCGTCAGGCAACGCATCGATGGTGTCGTGAATTCGAGCAGCCACACAGGCAGATTCAATCTCAGCCTGCGTGGCATCTGGCTTTGCATACCGAAGGTTGTCGCCAATTGATTCATGAAAGAGATGTGGGTCTTGAGTAACAACACCAATGGCATCGTGCAATGAATCACCAGTGAGGTCGCGCACGTCAACGCCATCAACGCGTACGGCACCACTTGTGACGTCGTATAGACGTGGAACAAGAGTTGCAAGCGTGGACTTGCCAGAACCGCTGGAACCAACGATGGCAACGGTTTCGCCGCTTGCAATCTTTAAGGAAACACCTTTCAGCACATCTACGTCAGGATCGCTACTAATTGTTCCTGGCGCTTCAAGCGATGCAACGGACGATGCAGATGCTGGCGGATAACGAAACACAACATTGTCGAATTCAACTTCACCGCGCGGGTCTACAAGATCAACTGCGCCAGGGCGATCAAAAATTGCAACAGGTGCATCAAGCACTTCAAACACCCGATCAAAAGAAACGAACGCTGTGATCACTTCAATACGCGCATTAGTTAGCCCAGTGAGAGGCTGATAGATGCGCTGTACAAACGCGGCCATTGCAACGAGCGTTCCGGCAGATATTCCGCCAGACACCACAAGGTGTGCACCGATGCCATAAATAGCTGCTGCGCCCATGGCGCCAACTAAACCAAGTGCAACAAAAAACACCCGACTGTACAACGCGGCTTTGATACCTGTGTCACGCACTCCGGCAGCGCGGCCAGAGAACATTGCCACTTCACGCTCACGACGACCAAAGAGTTTCACGACCATCGCGCCAGCCACATTGAAACGCTCGTTCATTTGCGTATTCATTTCGGCATTGATATCCATCTGCTGACGTGCAATGGAACCCAACTTTTGCCCAACTCGTTTTGCCGGCACAATAAACAGTGGCAAGACGATGAGCGATAACAGCGTTAAGCGCCATTCAAGCGCAATCATTGCGGCCAAGGTTGTTGCCAACACAACGATGTTAGAAACAACGCTTCCCAAAGTGTTAGTCACCGCGTTTTGCGCACCGACCACATCATTGTTTAAACGACTTGTGAGAGCACCTGTTTGCGTGCGAGTAAAGAACGCAATAGGCATCTGCTCCACTTTGTCGAACAGTGCAACACGCAAGTCATAAATAAGACCCTCACCAATACGAGAACTTAACCACCGCTGAACAATGGCAAGTCCGGCATCAGCGATAGCTGCAAATACAAGAATGATTGCAAGGGTCGTAATGAGGCCCCTGTTGGCCTGCGGGATCGCGCGGTCAAGAATTGCCCGAAATAGCAACGGCGGAGCAAGAGCCAATAATGCTGACACGCATATAGCGGTGAGGAACACAATGATGTCGGTGCGGTACGGGGATGAAAAAATCCAGACTCGGCGCAATGACGCCCTCTGAACCTTTGCGCCCTTCACTGCAGCACCATCTCCTGGCAACATCATGTGAGGACCCATACGCACCCCATTGAGGCTACGGGCGTTCTTGCGCCTAGTGTTCATACCTGTGATGCGTCGTGGAATTGCAATCTGTGCACTGGCAGTGATGGTCAGTTCCTGCTCGGGAGGTTCACAGACATCTGACTCCACATCAGACAATTCGGCTCCCGCTTCAACCATGTACCCACCTGCAACCGGAGGGTCCATTGACTGGAAACCATGTGGCGGCGAGACAGACAGCACTCTGAAATGCGCCCGCCTTTCTGTTCCATTTGATTACGACAAGCCCTCAAAAGGATCCTTTTCTCTGAAACTGGTCAAACACCCCGCAACAATGCTGACAAAACGAATCGGTTCAATGCTGGTGAACCCGGGAGGACCTGGTTTTGGTGGCACTGACCTTCCTCAGAATGTTGATTCGTACTTCAGCGCAACCCTGATTGAAGCTTTTGACATCATTGGTTGGGACCCTCGCGGAACAGGACAGTCGACCCCAGCCGTCGATTGCGTCGCGGACTATGACAAGTACTTCACATCTAACCCGTCATCAACTGAATCAGAGCATCAAGCACTAGTTGATATTTCAAAAGCATTCAACGACGAGTGCGAAAAGAAAAGCGGAGAGATCCTTCCCTACATCTCCACCAATGCAACTGCACGCGACATTGACATGATTCGAGCAGCACTCGGCGAAGACAAAATCACATATTTCGGATTCTCATACGGCAGCGAACTAGGTGCCACGTGGGCAACCATGTTTCCCACCACAGTTCGCGCCGCTGTTCTTGATGGAGCAACTGATCCCACTTCTAATTACATGCAAGGTGGACTTGATCAAGCAAAAGGCTTTGAAACGGAATTCACAAAATTCCTAGCGCAATGTTCTGCAAACAAAAAGTGCCCTTTCTACAACAAAGGTAACGCTGAAGGCGCCTTTGATTCGTTAATAAAGAAGCTAGATACGCAACCACTTGTTGTGTCAAAAGATCGTGCTGCTGTCAACCAAACAATTGCATACACAGCTATTTCACAGGCCATGTATTCATCAACAATATGGCCCGAACTTGAGATTGCTTTGAGCGATGCACAGCAAGGTGATGGTGCTGGCTTATTAGATTTATTCGATTCTTATTACCGACGCACCGAAGATGGTACGTACGGAAATGAATTAGAAGCATTCAACGCAATCATGTGTCTTGATGACCCGGGTCCAAAGACGGTAGAGGAAGCTGATTCATATATTCCGAAGTTTTTGGCAGCTGCACCTCGCTTGGGCATTAGTTTCACCGGAAGTTATAACTGCGTCTTTTGGCCAGCAAAACCTGACCCTCGCATTGACATCACAGGAAATGGCGCAGGCCCCATTGTTGTTGTCGGCACAACAGGAGACGCAGCAACTCCACTTGCAAGTTCGCGAAAAATGGCATCAACGCTGCAAGATGGTCGGCTTGTTGTAGTCACGGAAGACAGGCACACCGGCTATGGCGCGAATGAATGCGTGGTCAGTGCTGTTGATAAATATCTCATCACCACCAAAGTGACCTTCGCAGAAAAAGCCTGCTGAGCCACTTCGACGTTGTAAGTCGTACTGGAGGAAGGAGGGGGATTTGAACCCCCGGAGAGTTACCCCTCAATGGTTTTCGAAACCATCCCATTCGGCCGCTCTGGCACCCTTCCGTGTGAAAAAGGTTATCGGCACTAGGAACGCTTAGAGGCGAAGCCTTCTTGTGCCAATGGCTTTAGTCCTACTTACTGTTGTTTTCTCATAAATCGTTAGCCTGACTGCCATGACTACCGATGATCCAGAAATGCCGGAGACTTCTCCGCCACGTCGAAAGCGGTCAGATGGTTTGCGAACTATTGAACGTGTCTTGAAAGCAGCCGAAGCCGAAATGGCTGAATTCGGTTTCGTTAAATTCAACTTGGATCGCGTGATGGAGAAATCCGGAGTCGCGCGCAGTTCGGTGTACCACCACTTCGGAGGACGCGACGGCGTCATTGCAGCTTTAGAAACAACCAGCACGATGCGTTCACTTGAAAGAGGAACTGCCGAGTTCGAAGCCTTTCTCGACACATTGACTTCTGGTGAAAAGGCCTTTGAACTTATTGAACTTGGCATCCGGTCTTTCAGATCTTCCGACAACAAAAGTAGACGTCAGCGCAGAATCTCGTCTTTGGCGGCCTCCCATAACTCTGCTGCAATTAGAGAGGTACTTGCCAATGACCAGCGGTCTGGTACCGAGGTTGTGGTTCGGATTATTGAAAAGGCCCGAGACAACGGACTATGTAATCCAATTGAGCCAATCTTGGGAGTCGCTTATGTCATCCAATCGATGCTGGTAGGCCGAATCCTGGTCGATATCTCAGAAGACCCAGCCCTTGACACTGAATGGGAAGACGCAGCAATAGCAACCCTTCGCCAGATTCTGAGACCTACCTAATATCCATAACTGTGCGCATCATTCACTTGTATGTTGCGCACAGTTAGAGGTACCCTCACGGGGTGAACACAACGCAATCAGCGACTGCGAGTCGACCCCGTATGGCCAAAACCTCCGGATTCCTCTTGGGTGTCACTGTGATCCTGGCAATTGGACTCGCAATATTTGCCTCTGGAAGTCAAGCCAACGGTGCCCAACTAACTTCCAAACTGTGCATCACCCGCACGCAGGTGATTTTCACGACAACAAAAACCGGCGCATGTGGACGATCAGAAACAAAAGTCATTTGGAATTCTGAAACTGCCCAAAAAGTGTGCATCGCATCCAACAAAGCGTTGCAGTATTCACGCACCGGGCGATGCGCCGTTCGAACCACAAGTGCATCCCAACGAACTTCAAATGGCGTATTGCCAATATGCTCCAAACCAAGTAGCCGACTAATTCGCTGGAGATCCAGTTCCCGTTGTCCGAAGGGCTTCATCAAGACCTCAATGACAGGTCTCACCAAAAGCGAAACACCAACAACTGTGCTGCATGTTTCAGCTTCACCTCTTCAATCGGAGACATCAGTTGTGCCCATCACTTCTACAGCTTCAACTACAACGATTGCGCCCCCAAACACAGAGGAAACGACAACTACAACAACTGTGTCTCCCCCCACAGTGACTACATCTTCAACAACAGCTGCGCCTACGACGACCAGCACTACAACGACAACGGTTGCGCCCTCGACCAACACAACTACTTCAAGTACAACGACGACTGTTCCTGGTCCCGCTGCAATCGATTCCTTCACCACAGTCGACGCCACTATCAACAAGGGCAGTAGCACACAATTACGAGCATCATTTTCGGGGCTATCAGGGTCTATTAACAATGCAGTTGGAGCCATCAGCAACGGTGGGAACGTGACAGTGTCACCAATTGTCACCACAACGTATGTGTTGACTGTTTCCGATGCGGAAAGCACAGTCACTCAATCAGTGACTGTCTACGTCAATGCCATCTCCATTTATGCCCAACCTCAAAGTGTGATTGCTGCATCTGTGGCCGAGTCCTACGTTTCGGTTGGAGCGAGTGGAATTGGAACGTTGAGTTACCAATGGTTTAAGAACGATGTCTTGATTCCTAGTGCAAATTCTCGTAACTACCGGGTCACAACTAATGGTAACTACAAAGCCGTAGCAACAAGTACGTACCGTGGAATCACAATGTCTGTCACATCGAGTGTGGCGAGTTACCTAATAAACGATGCAACGATTACGATCCAACCAACTGACAGCTCAATCCTTCTAGGAAATACGCACAGTCTCTCTGTTGACGCAACAGGCACAGGCGATCTGACGTATCAATGGTTCCTTGATAACGCTGAAATCAGTGGTGCTACTTCTCGCATCTACGTTGCTAACACCGCAGGTACATACAAAGTGAGTGTTAGCAGCACATTGAGTGGCAGTACTAGCACGGTCGATTCCAATAATGCCGTGTTGACTGTCACCGGGTTGAACATTACGAGCATCTCTCCGAACGCCTATGTCACACAAGGAGGTAGCACGTCACTAGCAATCTCCGTAACGATCTCAGGTGGAGTATCTGTCACCTACCAATGGCAATTCAACGGCACAGATATTTCAGGCGCTAATGGCATCGGGTATTTAGCTCGACAAACAGGTGACTACGGCGTAGTGGCCACAGCAACGCGAAACGGCATAACGCAGATCAAGACAAGTTCAACAACCCATGTCACGGCTGTAGCAGCACCAACGATTACTTCTTTTGATTCTCTTGCGGCCACTATCACTCTTGGAGGAAGCACAGACTTAGTACCTGTCTTTGCAAATGGCACTGGCGTTATTACTCCAGGCGACATCGCCGTAGTCAGTGGTGATCAGGTCTCTGTCTCGCCAACTACGACAACCACATACACCTTGACTGTTACAAACCTTGCGCGTTCAACTGTTGGCATGTCTTACACAGTCACTGTTACTACGGGTACTTTTGTAACGACTGCAAACGCCAGCAGTCTCAATCGGTACCACGGCAGTACTTCGGTCACACTCGCCGATGGGCGAGTGCTCGTGTATGGAGACTCCATGGACCATGGAACAGTACGAACAGATGTCTTTGACCCAACAACCAATCTGTTTTCAGAAGTTGGCTCGTCAAGTTTTACACGAAATGATTCTCCAGGCGTATTGCTAACAAACGGAAAAGTTCTTGTTGCAGGAGGAACCACTTACCCGAACGCTGATTTTTCAAGCACTAGCTCAGCTGAATTGTTTGACCCTCTTTCCAATTCGTGGTCAACAACGGGCAGCATGAACATTCCTCGTCGCAGTTTCTTCATGGTGCGATTGAATAACGGAAAAGTACTTGTCGGAGGCGGCATCAGAGATAAGTCCACTTCATTGAACTCAGCCGAGATTTATGATCCAGCTACTGAAACTTTTAGTTCGGTCCCAAATATGCCAGGGAGTAATAGAGCGGGTGCTAGAGCAGTACTTCTCTCCAACGGCAATGTGCTGGTGGTTGGCGGTTCCGATGGGTCCAGTCTCTGGAAATCCGCAATTATCTTCGATGCAGTTACAAATTCTTGGTCTTCAGTAAGTTCACAAATGCAAACTGAGCATTATCTAAACGCAGCAATTGTCACTCTGAATGATGGCCGAGTACTGATAGCTGGTGGACAAACATCGGGTGCAGAAAGTGTGTCGAAAACAGACATCTTCGACCCAGTGACAAATACATTCTCCGCAGGGCCTGAACTTTCTACGCCACGACAAGGGCTCACTGCCCATGTTCTGAGAGATGGAAAAGTGGTACTAATCGGGGGCGCTGCCTACGGCAGTTCCACGAACTCTGTAGATGTTTATGATCCGCTTACATCTCGAATCATCCGACAGTTCAATACGATGAGTTACACAAGGTACGGCCATTCATCAGCATTATTGCTCGACGGTCGCGTCCTTATAGTCGGAAGCAATGCCACTCCAATCGGCGAGATCTTCTCTCAGTAATTTCTACGAACGCTTAGAGGCGAAGAACTCTTTCAACAATGCTGCTGATTCTTCAGCGAGTAAGCCATGCTCCACCGGTGGGTTGTGGCCAAGACGTGGATCACTCATCACGTTGTACAAACTGGCAGTAGCGCCCGCTTCAAAATTGGCAGCACCATATACAAGACGGCCAATGCGAGATGATTGCGCAGCACCTGCACACATGACACATGGTTCCAGCGTGACAACAAGAGTGCATTCGTCTAAACGCCAGCTACCAAGCTTCTGACTTACATCGCGCAATGCCAACACTTCAGCATGAGCAGTTGGGTCGTTCGCAAACTCTCGTTCGTTGTGGCGACGGGCAATGATTTCGCCGTTGTGAAGAACCACAGCGCCCACCGGTACGTCGCCGTGTGCGAAGGCAAGGCGCGCTTCATCAAGGGCAACCCGCATGGCTTCAAGATGAATGTTTGACTGATCTGTCATGGCGGAAGGGGTGGGATTCGAACCCACGGAAGCTTTCACTTCACACGCTTTCCAAGCGT
>WLSJ01000039.1 GCA_009705865.1 Actinomycetota bacterium
ATTTGGAATGTGAAAACAAAGCGCGTGCTCTGCTTGCCACTATTCCGGCCGCCGAACGAATGACACAACGCCGACGCGACGCTGGGACTACAGCGTGACAAGCATTATGTGGGCTGACATTGCTCGAGAAGTCGTAATTGTTCAAGGCGACGATGCTCAGACATTTTTGCATTCACAATTGGCTAATGACATTGCATCATTAGCCGTTGGCGCAAGCATTCACAGTTTGTTGCTCGAGCCGACTGGTCACGTAGCAGCACTGGTCCGTGTGGTGCGTCATGAAGACACAGTGTTCACGCTTGATGTTGATGCTGGGTTTGCAGATGCTGTGATCGTGCGGTTGCAGCGGTTCGTTTTGCGCGCAAAAGTCACGATGCGTCGTAGCGATTGGGTGGTGCGAGCTTTTCGCGGCCCTGGTGTAGTGAGCGATATTGGTGTTGGTGCCGGACGTGCAGTGCCGTACTGGGGATCGACAGAAGAAATTGATGTGGTGGGTGATGCCTCGCTCTTGCCGAGCATCGGAGAGAACACAGAACCAGAACGTATTGACTACGTGCGTGCCGATGCTCGATGGCCAAAACTCGGTGTAGATATTCTCGTTGGAGATATTCCTGGAACTACTGGGGTTTTGTTGGTCGCGGTGAGTTTCACCAAAGGGTGCTACCCAGGACAAGAACTTGTTGAGCGAATGGACTCGCGTGGAACAACGGCACCTGTCGTCGTTCGTGCTCTGTCACGTGAAGGGCTTGGTGTCGGCGCTCGTGTGATGGAAAACGATCAATCAGTGGGCACCGTCACTTCTATTGGGTCACGAACTGCGCTTGCACGCATTGCACGAACCTCAACTATTGGTGAACCACTGGTCTGACACATCGGCACGTCCACGAAGCACACCAAAATCTGTGGCGTGATTCATCAACCTCTGGAAACGGCCGGAATCACATTGTGATTGTTCGGCCACGTGCAACCATTGAACGGCCAAAGCGTGATCTCCCAATTTCATAGCGCACCGTGCAGCGATGAATGCATTGGTGTCTGCGGGGCACAGTCGGTACGACTCGGTCGCAAATCGTAAAGCTCGGTGGGCGTCTGCGGAAAGAAGCAAACCAGCAGCAACCATGGCATCGAAATTGGGGTCGCCTTCAGGTGCAAGAGCCGGGTTTAATAAAAACTTCTTCTGGCGTTGAGGAGCAGTGATGGTCTGATACTGCATGAACAACATGAATACGAAAAGTGGAGCAAGTTCTGTAAAGCCAACCGCGATACAGAGGCCGAACGCCAACGCTGTTACTGCTGCACTCAATTTAAGAACTAGGTCGTTTCCTTTTCCAGGCATGAAGTGTTCAACAACACTTGCAACGAACGCACCGCCATCAAGTGGAAGAAGAGGAATGAGGTTCAGTGCCCCCAACGCGATCCCTGCCCACCAAATGGAAATAGTGGCATCGCTGATCGCGATGTCAGATCGGCTAAATGGGTTCGTGCTATTTAGCAATAGAACAGCCACTGCTGAGACGATCTGTAGTGATGGGCCTGCAAGAGAGATGCGGGCTTTTTGGGTCCATGTCAACGGGGTATGCGGTTCGTAGGCGGCATAGGCAACCATGAAATCAAGTGAGATATATGCAGTACATCCAGACATGCGAGCAGCGAGAGCATGACCCAGTTCGTGAAGAAGAGTGAAGATACCCACGGCACCAGCCATCCATAGCCCTAAAGGAAACGGGTAGAGGAAAACCAAAAAGGCAAGAAAGACTCCGAAACCAGGCCTAATTGTTGTGGGGAAGCCGAACACGTTGAATACGTTGCGAGCGCCTTGGTGTGTCGGACTTCTCATGTCACAAGTGTATTGAAGAGAGACACAAACCTGCATGCGCCTAGACTTTCATCGTGTCATACGTTTATGCCTTCGATCACAAACATCGCCGTCCACCGATGGAATATAAAGATCTATTAGGTGGAAAAGGTGCCAACTTGGCTGAAATGATGAGCGTGTTGAATTTGCCTGTTCCGCATGGTTTCACAATTAGTACTGATGCATGCCGCGACTACATGCATGGCGGTTGGCCGAAGAGTCTTACTGATGAAATCGCAAAGCACGTCGCGTCGTTAGAAAAAAAGATGGGCCGCAAGTTGGGTGATGCAAAAGACCCTCTTCTTGTTTCTGTGCGTTCAGGCGCAAAATTCTCAATGCCAGGAATGATGGACACTGTCTTAAACCTCGGACTGAACGATAAGAGTGTCGTTGCTTTGGCAAAGACAACCAACAATGAACGTTTTGCATATGACTCGTATCGTCGATTTATTTCGATGTATGGCCGCATTGTCCTTGGTGTCGATGGAGAAGTTTTCGAACATGCACTTGACAAAGCAAAAGCAGTAGCCAAAGCAAAGACCGATGCGGATATCCCAGCTCCAGCGCTAAAAGAACTGTGCGAGGTTTATAAAAAGGCAGTTGCAGTCGCTACCGGTAAGCCCTTTCCTCAAGACCCAGCCAAACAATTACGGGGTGCGGTAGAAGCAGTATTTCGCTCGTGGAATGGCCCACGTGCAATTGCATATCGCGTTCGGGAAAAAATCAGCCATGAATTGGGTACTGCAGTGAATGTGCAAGCCATGGTGTTCGGTAATCGTGATGATAATTCTGGGACAGGTGTGGGGTTTACCCGTAATGCAGCGACGGGAGATTCAAAACCGTACGGAGATTTTTTGGTGAATGCACAAGGCGAAGATGTGGTTGCTGGTATTCGCAACACGGAAGACCTCAATGCGTTGAAGAAAAAGTTTCCGCAGATTCACGTGGAATTGATGGAAATTTTTGCTCGACTAGAACGTCACTACAAAGATATGTGCGATACCGAATTCACGATCGAGCAGGGCAAGTTGTGGATGTTGCAGACCAGGGTTGGAAAACGCACAGGAGCTGCGGCTCTAAAGATGGCAGTTGAAATGACAAAGCCCACCGGCACGGGCAAGAAGGCGTGGAAAATTTCTAAGACAGAAGCCATTATGCGGGTCGCTGCCGATCACCTTGATCAAGTGCTGCATCCCCAGTTCGCAACGAAATCGAAAGCCATAGCGAAAGGACTAGCCGCTTCTCCAGGTGCCGCAGTTGGCCAAGTCTTTTTCACCGCTGACAGTGCTGAAGCTGCTGTCTTGGCTGGCAAGGACGTCATCTTGGTTCGTTCAGAGACCAGCCCAGAAGATGTGCACGGCATGATGGTTGCAAAGGGGATTCTTACTTCTCGTGGCGGTCTAGTGAGTCACGCAGCAGTTGTTGCTCGTGGTTGGGGAACTCCTGCAATTGTCGGCGCTGATTCAGTGAAGATCTCTGGTAACTCATTTATCGCAAACGGCATCACAGTCAAAGAAGGCGACTGGTTGTCGCTTGACGGGACAACTGGGGAAGTGATGCTTGGTCAACTTGCTTTGATGGCGTCAAAGCCACCGAAGGAATTCGACACAATTTTGAAATGGTCCGACGAAGTACGTAAAGGTAAACTAGACGTGCGAGCCAACGCCGATACAGACGAAGACGCAAAGAAAGCTCGTCAACTCGGAGCCGAAGGAATAGGTCTGTGCCGTACCGAGCACATGTTTCTTGCACCAGACCGACTAGCAGTTGTTCGTCGCATGATTCTTGCAAGTACTCCAGCTGAAGAAACCGCTGCTCTCGAAGACTTACGCAAAGTGCAGAAGAAGGATTTCGTCTCTATTTTGAAAGAAATGTCTGGTTTGCCAGTCACGGTGCGTTTACTAGACCCGCCACTTCATGAATTCTTGCCACATGTCAACGAATTGGAAATCAAGAAGGCGACATCTGGCTTGAGTGCAGAAGAAACAAACATGTTGCGCGCCGCACACGAATGGAGCGAGGTGAACCCAATGTTGGGAACGCGCGGAGTTCGTCTTGGTGTCATCAAGCCAGGGCTTTATGCCATGCAAGTGCGAGCGTTGATGGAAGCAGCAGATGAAGTTGCGGCCAAGGGGTATGAGCCCATTGTTGAGATCATGATTCCTTTAACTGTGACGCGTGAAGAATTGGCACTCGCGCGCAGTTGGGTAGAAGAAGTGCTTGCCGACATCAATTCTCGTCCTGCACCGAAAGCGAAGAAGGGCGGAAAGCCCGTGAAGCGTCCGAAAGTCTCAATCGGCACGATGATCGAAACCCCTCGGGCAGCGTTGCGCGCAGATGAATTGGCCGAAGTTGCCGATTTTTTCAGTTTCGGCACCAATGATCTGACTCAGATGACTTTTGGATTCAGTCGCGATGATGTGGAGAGCCGCATGATGCCTGCTTATTTGGAAGCTGGTCTATTGAAGCGCAATCCATTTGAAAGCATTGATCAAAGCGGTGTGGGAGAGTTGGTATTCATCGCTGCTGAACGTGGACGCAAAACGAAGCG
Organism: Actinomycetota bacterium; assembly: GCA_009705865.1. Lineage (GTDB taxonomy): Bacteria > Actinomycetota > Acidimicrobiia > Acidimicrobiales > Ilumatobacteraceae > UBA2093. The sequence goes on from WLSJ01000039.1 coordinate 4,407, forward strand.
TGGCCTTAAGTTGGGGGTCTGCGGCGAACATGGTGGTGACCCTGAATCAATTGGGATGTTTTATCGCGCAGGTCTGAACTATGTCAGTTGCTCTCCGTATCGAGTGCCGATTGCACGATTGTCTGCTGCTCAAGCCGTTATCGGTGGTGCCAAGGCCGAGACGAAATAGGCAACTATTATCTTTCAGATGTTCTCCCTCGGTTCACTTGTCGCTTCTAGTGCTGGTTCGTCCAGCGGGAAGGTTGACCTTGTTATTGAGGGCTGGCATTGGCCGCTTCTTCTCTCTGTAATTGGGGCAATGCTGTTAATTGACATTTTGGTTGTGCACCGAAACGCCCATGAGATCCATACAAAAGAAGCAGCTATTGAATCTGCTGTATGGATCAGTGTTGGCTTACTCTTCGGCCTTGTCATGTTGTGGGAGTTCGGCTCTGCCGCAGCTGGCGAATACATGGGTGGGTATTTGATCGAAAAGAGCCTCAGTGTTGACAACGTGTTTGTGTGGGCAGTCCTATTTGCCCATTTCCAGGTGCCAAAGATGTATCAACATCGCGTGCTGTTCTGGGGAATTTTCGGGGCGCTAGCCATGCGCGTCGGGTTCATTTTTGCCGGAGTCGCCATCATCAACACGTTCAAGATCACCTTGATTCTGTTTGGTCTATTCCTGTTGTATTCCGGTATCAAGTTGCTCCAGACCCACGATGACGGCTTTGACCCTGCAAAGAGTCGGGCAATGAAGGTGTTTCACCGTTTCGTTCCATCCACGGACAAGCTTGACGGGCAGAAGCTATTCACCAAAGAGAATGGCAAGCGCTTGGCGACTCCGTTGCTTGCTGTTCTGGTCCTCGTAGAAATTACGGATGTGATTTTCGCTATTGACTCGGTTCCGGCGGTTCTGGCGGTCACAAATGAGCAGTACATCGCGTTTGCATCAAATGCTTTCGCAATTCTTGGGCTAAGGGCGCTGTATTTCCTGCTTGCAGACATGAGAGACCGTTTCCAGTACTTGCAGACTGGTCTCGGAGTCATCTTGGCGTTCGTTGGGGTCAAGATGGTCTTGTCCTACTGGTGGCACATGCCCATCGCGGCCTCGCTATCAGTCATTGCCATGATTCTTGCGGTCTCAATTTTCGCCTCGCTTCGATCGACACCTACTTCCCAGTCGTAGACCCACTCCCAGCGCACTAATGTCGTGCCATGGGCATTGCGGAGGACGACATTCAAAAGGTCAGGTCCTCTGTCACTTTGTCAGACGTTGTGTCGCCGTATTCTCAATTACGTCGCACGGGCCGCAGTCAAGTTGGATTGTGCCCGTTTCATTCCGAGCGTTCACCTTCGTTTAGCGTCAATGACGAAACGGGTCGGTACATGTGCTTCGGATGCGGCGCTAAAGGTGACGTGTTTACGTTTGTGCAACAAATGGAACATCTTGACTTTGTTGGTTCTGTAGAGCGCATTGCAAGTAAAGCCGGAATCGAACTTCATTACACATCGGGTGCTGGCAATGGAGAACGGAAACACCGTAAAGAATTGCAAGCACTGATGGAGCGTGCAGTTGATTGGTATCACGCACGATTGCTCGAATCACCAGATGCTCGAGCTGCACGTGAGTATTTGCGGGAGCGAGGTCTTGCCGGAGACGTGGCGCGTTCATTTCGTCTTGGCTGGGCGCCAGATGAATGGGATGCGCTGAGTTCAGCTCTTGGTGCAACACCGGCCATGTTGGCTGAAGTTGGTCTTGGCTTTGTCAATAAGGCCGGCCGACTGCAAGATTCCTTTCGCGCACGCGTGATGTTTCCTATCTTTGATGAAAATGGGGCAGCAGTGGCGTTTGGCGGCCGCATTTTGCCTGGGTCAACTGACCCTGCGAAATACAAGAACTCCACTGAAACCCCTGTGTACGTAAAGTCACGAACGTTGTATGGCCTCAACTGGGCCAAAGGCAACGTCGTGAAAGAAGATCGAGTCATCGTGTGCGAGGGGTACACCGACGTCATTGGTTTCCATCGCAGCGGTCTTGCAACGGCTGTTGCAACCTGCGGTACTGCATTAACCGAAGATCATGTGAAGCTGATGAAAAGGTACGCGCGCAATGTTGTGTTGGCATTCGATGCTGATGCTGCAGGGCAAGGCGCCACAGACAAGTTCTACGCATGGGAAAAGAAATATGACATCTCAGTTTCTGTTGCACAGTTTCCCGCTGGCAAAGATCCAGGTGAATTAGCAAGTTCAGATCCTGAAGCATTGACCCAAGCAATTAATGATGCAATGCCGTTTCTTGGGTTCCGCCTAAAACGATTGTTTGATGCAAATCCGTTGCGCTCGCCAGAGTCGCGTGCTCGGTTAGCGGGTAAAGCCATGGAATTGGTCAACGAGCATCCTGATTCAAACGTGCGTCGCCTATATGCGGGACAAGTCGCAAGCCACACAGGTGTTTCGGCGTCCGATTTAGTCAAAGTGGCAGACAGGGGTGGGTCAGCACCTGTTGTGATTGCAGCGCCTGTCCAGCAAGCAACAGAGGGCGCGGGTTTTGTGGCCCTGTCGCTGCTGATTCACGAATGGGACACCATTGCGCCGTGGCTCATCGAAGAACTATTTCCCGATGATGCGTCGCGTGAGGCATTTCGGGCAATTGCATCGGCAGACGGCGATGTGCACGTGGCTTTACAGTCGGTGCAGCCTGATGCTGCAGACATTATTGAACGAGCTGCGGTGTACGACATTGATGCAGACCCACTAGTGGAATCACGAGCTCTTATCTCAGCTGCAGTTCGTCGGGAACTATCCCGCCGTCGTACTGGCTCAGACATAGTCCAAATACAAAATGACCGCATGGTTCGAAACGCTCTTGAAGACTTGAACAAGCATGACAAAGCCTCAGCAGCTGCGGTGGTGTTGCTGCAGTGGCTAGCCCAAGTCACAGAGGCAGCTGTATGACCCGTCGGGCCACGATTGTTCTACCGCATCCGGCCGTTGACCCTGTGGAATGGGCAACGCTCTTGGCGTCACGTACTGATGATGGGGTGGTTGATCCGAACACGGTGGCCCATGTATTTCGAAATGTGGAACTGAATCCCGAGATGATTCGTCATATCGAGACAGTGTTATTAGAAGCCAAAATTTCCATCGCAAAAGTTGAACCTGATATCTCGGGTGAAATAGAAATCCCTGCGCAAGTTCCCTCGAAAGTGGAGACACCAAAGGCTGTGGCACCACGAGTTATCGCTGGTGATTCCGGTGATGCAGTGCGTATGTATCTCGGAGAAATCGGTCAGGTGGCTTTGCTCTCAGCCGATGATGAAAAAAGACTGGGCCGCGCAATTCGCACCATGCAAGAAGCCAAAGCTCGCTCGACTGAAGGCAGTTTGTCAGCCACGCAACGTCGAGAACTACGCAACATCATGCGTGAAGGTGAAGAAGCGTTCGAACATCTGATTACAGCAAACTTGCGCCTCGTGGTTTCTATTGCACGTAAATATGACGGGCGCGAGCTACAGCTTCTCGATCTCATTCAAGAAGGCAATATTGGCCTAATGCGTGCAGCTGAGAAGTACGACTGGGAAAAAGGTTTCAAGTTCTCTACGTATGCCACGTGGTGGATTCGCCAGTCAATGATGCGCGCAATGGCTGACCAAGGTCGCACAATTCGCGTTCCTAGCCATGTGGTGGAGATGTTGAATCGAATCACCAAAGCTGACCGTGAACTGAACGTAGAACTTAAGCGTGAACCAACATATGCAGAACTTGCAGAACGCACGTTGATCTCTGCTGAAAAAATTGAAGAACTGAAGCAGATTTCCTCAGTCACAATCAGTCTTGACGAACCAGTGAGCAGTGACGAAGACTCAACGACTTGGGGTGACAAATTTGGCGGTGACAGCACCGATTCACCATCAGACGTAGTGCAGCGTCGTGAACTTGTGTCGGCAGTATCGCTGGAACTCGATCATTTGCCAGATCGCGATCGTCGCATCATTGATAAGCGTTTTGGTATCTCAAGTGGCGAACCACAAACACTCGATGATGTCGCAAAACAAGAAGGCGTGACTCGCGAGCGAATTCGCCAGATTGAACAAAAGACCCTTGCCCGCTTGCGTCACCCAAATAACAGCCAACGGCTACGTAGTTACCTCGAATCTGACTAGGGCTATGGCCTTGGGCTCTGGGCGCCCTCGCTGGTAGCCTTTGGGTTCCCTTCCGGGGTAGCTCAGTTGGCAGAGCAACGGACTGTTAATCCGTTTGTCGTGGGTTCGAGCCCCACCCCCGGAGCCAGTCGCACCTCTAACCTCGGTCGACTTTCGGGCCCATAGCTCAGTTGGTTAGAGCAGGGGACTCATAATCCCTTGGTCGCAGGTTCGAGTCCTGCTGGGCCCACTCTTTTAGTCGTCGTCCTCGTCGTGTCCGTTTTCGTTTTCATGTTCTTCGTCATCATCGTCGTCGCCTGAGAAGGGGACGCTTGGCTTTGTTGGTTGAGTAGCCGTCGGCTTTTTGATCGGAGCTATGGGTTCTGAGAGAACGCTAGTAGACACTTTTCCGTTGACTACTTGAGCAAGAAATTCCACTCGTGCAGATGGAGATACGAAGTGAACCTTCACATCGCCATTCGGTTGCAACTGTGCTGGTTCAGAAGACCAACCGGCTGCTGGCAGTACGTTGTTGACAGCAATCGATCCTGTGCTCAAGTCAATGACTACTGAACCAGACGTACCAACTTTGTAAGTTGTGGTGTTGTTGTTAAGTACAGATGAATCAACCTTTGTAGATTGTTCTGCCACTTGGCCAGGAACTGTGGTGACGGCATCGACGATAGGTGCAACTACCGGATCAGTCACGGTTGACGCGATCGATGAGGAAGTGCTGAGTACATTCGAATTGACTGCAAATGCAGCTGCTCCTGCTACAAGTACTCCTGCGATAGAGAGGGTGGTGGCTATTCCTACCTTCATGATGTGCTCCTTTGTGGACCGGTGGCCCTTGTTCATCACAGTACGGGCAGTTGATATAGGGGATGGTGTGGGATTGTCCAAGATTCATCCAAATCCGAATGTGGGGCAAGTTAGGTCTCATACCCAGAAAGGGGCAGAATAGAGACGTGAAGGTATTGCTTGTAGAAGATGATGCTGCGATAGCGCAATCAGTAACAGCCTCGCTAACTAATGCGGGGATGACTGTGCATCATTCGGCAACTGGAACAGAGGCAATCGTGGCTGCGAAAGAATTTGTACCTGAAGTGATCTTGATGGATCTTGGACTGCCGGACATGGATGGACTTGATGTCTCAAAAAGTATTCGTGAGTTTTCGTCAACCCCCATCATTATTGTCAGTGCACGTGGTGATGAATTAGATCGAGTTCTCGGTCTTGAATTAGGTGCAGATGATTATGTAGTAAAGCCATTTAGCCAACGTGAACTTCTCGCGCGCATTAAGGCCGTGACACGACGCGGGCACGATGCAGTACCGCCGGAACCAACGCATGGTTCGGTGCGAGTTCTTATTGATGAACGCACACATAGTGCAACTCTTGATGGCGAAGAAGTAGTACTCACCGCAAAAGAATTTGACCTGCTTTCCTTTCTCTCTTCTGAACCTGGTGTTGTATTTCGCCGCAATGACATTTTGGAACACGTATGGGATACGAATTGGTACGGCACAACAAAGACCTTGGATGCTCATATTGCGTCAATTCGTAAAAAACTGGGAAGCCCCGATTGGATTCAGGCAGTGCGTGGTGTTGGTTTTAAGTTTGTTGAGGTTCCCAAGTGAAGATTCGCCTGATCGGTGCATTAGTCACCGTTGCAGTTCTGATCTTGATGGTCTTCAGTGTTCCTCTGGCTTCTTTTGTTTCACGTGTTGAACGTGAACGGTTGGTCACTGCCTTAGAGCGTGATGCATTTATCTTGGCCGGTCATGCCAAAGAAACGCTGAACACCACAGTGGGTGCAGTGCTTCCGTCACTTCAGCCGTATGTCGATAGCTACAGCAAATCAAGTGATGCGCGCATAGTTGTCACGAACTCAGATGGCCTCGTTGTGTCCACCAGTGATACGACCATTGCGTTTGGCACTGATTTTTCTAATCGTCCAGAAGTTGCAGGCGCCCTGAAGGGACTTCCCGCAGTAGGCGAACGTGATTCCGCCACACTTGGCGAGCGAATGCTGTATGTAGCTGTGCCTGTTTTACTCGGTGACAAAGTGCTTGGTGTCGTGCGATTTTCACATCCGAAGTCGCATGTAGACAAAGAAGTGCAAGATCACGTGATGGGTATTGTTGCCGCTGGATTAATCACCTTGCTGGCAGCAGCATGTGTTGCGATACCACTAGCGCTCACAATTGCGCGTCCGATCAGCCGCCTAAAGACAAGTACCGAAAGCCTTGCTGACGGAGATTTCACTGTGCATGCAGATGACACAAAGGGGCCGCCAGAGGTTCGTGAACTGTCACGGTCGTTTAACGCCATGGCTGGGCGAATTGGTTTGATGCTAGAAAGTCAACAACATTTCTCGGGTGCTGTGTCGCATCAGTTACGTACTCCATTGACCGCGCTTCGTTTACGGCTTGACCAAGCACAAGAAGCCGTGGGTGACAGTACGTCTCCCGTAGCTATGGCGCTTGAAGCATCACGTGTAGAGACTGATCGATTGCAAGAAATGATTGAACAACTGTTGGCGCTGTCACGTCTTGAGGCTGGTTCCACCGTCACCGTTAAGGTGAATGCGGCGGTAATTGTCCGTAGCCGAGTTGCAATGTGGGAACCACTTGCGCATGAACGCAATGTCACGTTGCGCATTGTTGGCTTAGAGTCTGCGCCATGTGTTGCTCTTGATGGTGCACTAGAGCAGATAGTTGATAACTACATCGATAATGCGCTGACAGCTGCTCCTGATAATTCAACGATCACCATTGAAGTGCATCGTGCGCATCGGCATATCCATGTTGATGTTATTGATGAAGGCCCAGGCCTCTCAGAAGAACAACGGGGCATCGCTTTTGAACGTTTCTGGCGGGGCTCGGAAACTGAAAATGCTCCGGGCACTGGCTTAGGTCTCTCGATTGTTCGTCAATTAGCAGTGGCCAGTGGAGGCGTAGCTGAACTGTTGCCTCGCGCAAACGGTGAACGCGGACTCATGGCACACATTTCGTTGCTTGCGCGATAAGACCAGTTAGTGGATGTCACCAATCCAAAACGGAACGCGCTCTAACAAATTCAAACTAACCGTGCGACAAGTGTCGAGCACCGCGCACACAGGGTCGTTGTCGCCCTTGTAAACATTTGCTAGTGACACAGGCACACGACTCACTACCGTGAGGCTCCGTTCTGGGGCGTCTGTGACTTGGTGGAACGAATCAATAGCTGACACTTCAAGTGGCAGCTCAACGCCGCCGAGCCCTGCGACTTCCGTCGCAAGCACCAACAGGTCAGGTGGGTGCACAAGCGGTGGGAATGCCCACGTGAATACCAGGGGAAACGTAAAGCCCTCAGGTGGGTCGTCGTCAGGGTCGTCCATGGCTAACACAGCGTCTTCAAAACTAAGAAGGGTGCGGGGGTCTATTTCTAAGCTGACATGAAGGTCAATGGGGCCGTTGCAGGCTTCTTCCGGGTGAAGATCTACTTCCCATAGCTGGCGTAAGGAATAGGTCTCCACGAAGTGACGCTCGTCATGCACATGGAACCCATGGTCAACGGCATGACTTTTCAAATCGGTGACAAATCCGGCAATGTCGATAACGGCCACGTCATGGACACTACCGTTCAGATGTGGCCCATTTCGATTACAACTCTGAGGACCGCGATCTTTTGGGGTTTCTCCATGATGTGGCTGATGCTGCCGCTGACACTTTGGACGAAATTGCGGATTGGTCAATGTCGGGAGAGCGCGAGGGTCAGTACTCAGCAGATGTAGTTATTGACGATGTCATTGTTGACTTGCTGCAAGCATCTGGTTTTGAAGTGTTGTCAGAAGAAAGTGGTATCGCAGATATTGTGTGGCCGATTACTGATGACAGGTTGTTGGCAATTGTTGATCCGCTTGATGGGTCTACTAACGCAAGCAAAGGTCTTCCGTGGTTTGCAACATCAATTTGTATTGTTGATCGCCACGGCTTGCGTGCAGCGTTGGTGGCAGAACAATCAGGTAGCGAAACCCGGTACGGCGCATCGCGAGGTGGAGGCGCAAATCGCGATGGGTTGCCGATACGAGTGAATCCGTTGGCAAATGTTTCGCAGGCAGTTGTCGGAACAAACGGAGCGCCTCCATCGCCGCATGGATGGTGGCAATTTCGTACCCTTGGTGCCGCTGCACTTGATATCTCTCTCGTCGCTAGTGGGGGCCTCGATGGTTATGTTGATTTTCATGACCATGGCGTTTGGGATTACTTGGCTGCGGTCCTTATTTGTCAGGAAGCAGGGGCCATCGTCGGCGAAGTTGACGGTAAGGAACTGTTGACAATTGACCCGTCGGCACGACGAAGTCCTGTGGTGGCGTCATCTCAGGCGTTGTATGACTCGCTGCTTGATACCGCCCGTGCTCACCGACGCTGACGCCTTTGCGGGCTGATAACGCCGTCCCTCTATTGTGAAGGGATGAAACAGATCTCTCATTGGATTAATGGCGCAGTAGTTACAGGCACCTCTGGCCGCAGTGGGGCCGTTTTTAATCCGGCAACTGGGGTTCAATCAGCAACTGTTGATTTTGCTTCAGTTGATGAGATTGATTCAGCGGTGGCGGCAGCTACAGCAGCTTTTCCCGCATGGCGTGCAACCAACTTGTCACGTCGCGCAGAGATCATGTTCAACATTCGCAACTTAGTGCAGAGCAATCGAAATGAAATTGCTTCGATGTTGAGCGCTGAGCACGGCAAAGTAATCACTGATGCCTTGGGTGAAATAGCGCGAGGTTTAGAGAACATTGA
>WLSJ01000004.1 GCA_009705865.1 Actinomycetota bacterium
GTTATCAACGCGTACGTAGCAGCAATGCTCGGCACTCAAAGATCTCTGTGGATGATGGTTGAGAACACAAGCATCACCACTGTCAAACTAAGTGAGACTCCAAGCGTTTTAACACTTAATGATTGCAGTCATCTCTACGATCTCCTGCAAAAGTAGGACGACTAGTCAATAGCTGTAGACGGTGTAACTACAAGATTGCACACCGCAAACCAAAACGTCGTGGCCCCAACGATATGAAAAGCGACCAAAGCAACTGGTACTCCGGTGAAGTACTGGCCATACCCAATTGCTCCCTGAAACACTGAAGCCAGTAATAACGCCTGCACAGCATCAATAGTGGAACTATCTGATGCATACCGTTTAGTGGCGAAAGCAAGATATACGACCAAACCAATCGTGATGATCACAGTGATGCTGTGCACTCGAGCAACACTGGCCAATGCGAACCCGAGACGAATGGCCTTTTCATCTCCAGCATGGGGTCCTGTAGCAGTCACGACAGTGCCGGTGATCAATGCAAGTATCGAAAAGAGGCCAACCAAACGGATAGGGACCACTATCTCTCGACGTGCGTGACGAAAATATGTCTTCGGCATTCCTCCACTTCGACGAAACAGAACAAAAGCGTTTCCAACTAGACACAACGAAACCAAAAAGTGACCCATATTTGCATAAGGGTTGAGACCAGTCAGAACAACGATTCCACCAATAATGATTTGAGCAATAACTCCTAGAACTAATCCCCACGCCAGCAGCACTAGATCTTTACGTTTCGGTTTTCGCACATGAGCAAGAAGAACAGCAGCAATAACACTGAACGAGACAACACCGGTAAACAATCTGTTGGCCTGCTCTATCAATGTGTGACCTGTCGAGACATCGACGAACTTCGTGTCATTGCAACGAGGCCAATCAGCGCATCCAAGACCAGAACCTGTGAGGCGAACCATGGCGCCAGTAAAGATGATGATGGAAAGCGACCCAAGGGCTGTTCCAACGACAGTTCTAAACGTTCTCTGCGAGACAGTTACCACGCTTCCTACTGTACGGCGGCAAGGACTCCTCAGTCCGTCTAGCGCCACCCCGACACAAGTGGCTACGGTCACATACATGATCACTTCCTTTGACGACTACCCCATTCATCAGACGTCCGAGCCAATTGCCCACACAGAGTCGGGCGACCCAAGTGCATATGACAGGTACTTCTTCAATGGGTATTCGCGTGATGGCGAAATATTTTTTGCTGCAGCCATGGGTTTGTATCCGAACCGTCACGTCATTGACGCATCCTTCAGCGTTATTCGCAACGGTGAACAGATCAACGTTCACACGTCTGGTCGTGCCCCAATGGATCGAGCCGAGTGCACGAAAGTCGGTCCTATCTCTATTGACGTCATCACGCCGATGAAGAAGCACCGCATCACTGTGGAAGCTCCAGAACACGGCATCCGTGCTGACCTCACGTATCAGGCCTCGTCACTTCCATATGAAGAGCCACCATTCTTAGTTCGTGCGGGAAACCGAAAAGTTATGAGCTACACACGACTGACTCAATTAGGTACCTGGAGCGGATGGCTCGAAGTAGATGGTGTTCGCATTGAAGTGAGCCCAGAAAATGTTGTTGGTTCTCGGGACCGTTCGTGGGGAATACGTGGAATAGGTGAACGTGTGCAAATGGGAGCACCGCTCAACCTTCCACCACAGTTTTATTGGCTATGGGCCCCAGTTTGGTTCGAGGGCTTTGGCACCGTGTTTGATGTCAATGAATATTCCGATGGTCAACGCTGGCACGAATCGGGTGCAATGTTGATTGGGGCCGACACCATCAAGCATGCCCATGCTGTCTCATATGACTATGCATGGGAGAACAACACACGACGCGCTGAAAAATTCTCGCTCTCGTACAAGTTTGCAAACGATTCCGCAGAGCTTGTGTTTACTCCAATCGTTCACTTTCAAATGAACGGCTTGGGATATCTTCACCCCGAATGGGCCCATGGCAACTGGAAGGGTGAACTGGAAACTGGCGGTGACAGATTTTCTGTGCCCGTTGAAGACCCATTGTTGCTACACAACCTGCACACACAAACTCTCAGCACAGTCGTTTGCACTCTGTCTGACGGAACCGTGCATCGTGGAATCGGCGTACTAGAAACTTTGGTTCTCGGAGCTCACGATCCGTCAGGATTTACAGGAGTAAGCGACGGCCACTCGAAGGGTTAACCATGCTTGATGGTCATACCGCCATCAACCACAAGCGCTGCGCCGTTTGTATAAGACGCGGCTGGTAAACACAAACTTAAAGTCATCTGCGCAACTTCTTCTGGAATTCCATAGCGACGAAGTGGAACTTTACGTCTGGCATACTTTTCCTTGTCATCTTGCTCAATGCCCGCAGTCATTGCTGTATCGATGGGACCCGGGCAAATCGCGTTGACCGTTATATTGTGACGACCAAGCTCAACAGCACAATTCTTCGTCAGCCCGATCACTGCATGTTTAGAAGCTGTGTATGCAGATAAACCACCCGTCGCAACTATTCCTTCCGTTGACGCGATGTTGACCACGCGGCCACCATTTGGTGCCTTCATCAGATACGGCAAACACAGTCTGATGAGGTGGGCATGAGCGGAAACATTAATGGCAAGCGTTTGATCCCAATTCTGTAGAAACGAATCTTCGTCAGAAAAAACTGAAGTAACAAGACTCACCCCGGCGTTGTTGATCAACACATCAACGCCTCCCCACGCATCAACCACTGCCGCAACCAATTCATTACGGCCCTGGGGCGTTGACACGTCGCCTGTCACTCCCCGAACCCGGTCCGGGCCGTATTCAGCAGTGATTTCAGCAACCACCGCGGCAACGCCACTGGCATCACGATCAGCCACTACGACGTGAGCTCCCTGGTCGGCAAACACATGGGCAGTTGCCCTCCCCATACCGCTTCCGGCTCCCGTGATGAGGACCCGTGCCCCCTCCACACTCCTCGACAACTTGCTTAATCCCATGACAACGCCCTCCTGGTCATCAGTTGACCGAAAACCCATGTTCTCACACGAATTGCCGGCAAATCCTGCCCGAGCCCTCTCTGTCCCCACCACTATTTGTGTTGAGACGCCCACTGAAGTCACTCTCAGTGGTCTTCTAAACATTTTCTGTGAGAAATTCCTCAAGTTCTGCCCAGACCTGCCGATCCCTATAGCGGATCAAAAACAGGGAGCAGACACATGTCTCACAACCACACAAAATTCATCAGTCGCATTGTCATCGCAGGAGCAACCCTTTCTATGGGACTCGTGCTGGCTCCAGCAGGAGCATCAGCATCGACTGGTCACATCGCAGTTTCTTCTTCATCAGCGAAACCAGCACCTGGACAACCCTCCTTCGGTGACAAGGGAGCTCACGTCGTTGCCGTACAAAAGGCAATACTTCGCAACGGATTCTCTCTTGCCGGTGGAGCCAATGGAGTTTTCAACAAGTCAACTCAACGCGCTCTGAAATCTTTCCAAAAAGTTGTTGGGTTGAAAGTCACTGGTGTTGTTGACTCTGCAACTGCAAAAGTTTTGAAGATCTCCACAGCGTCAAGCACCACAGTCGAAGCAACGACCACAACAGTTGCTCCTGCTCCAACCACAACTATTCCTGCTGTTGTCTACCCATTCACTACTGCAACCCTTCCAGTACGTGGTGCTAAGGGAGACGCTGTCATCGCGATTCAAAAGGCTCTTACTGCTGCTGGTTTTGTCGTCAAAGGCGGAATTGATGGTGCGTTTGGTTCAGGAACAACTTCGACCATCACAACATTTCAAACAGCAAAGGGTCTTCAGGCAACTGGAACTCTTGATGTTGCCACGGCTGTAGCTCTTGCTCTCATCGCTCCAGTGGCTGCTCCGGTTGCTGCACCTGTACAAAACGCAAGCGTCAACGTTGCAAGCACAACCACTCTTCTCGACCCATCTTCATTGCCAGTGCGCGGAAACAGCGGCGATAATGTTCGCACAGTACAAAAGGCGCTAATTGCGGCCGGTATTGAAATCAAAGGTGGAGCAGATGGAGTGTTCGGCGGAGCAACATACATCGCGTTGCAGAAGTTTCAGACAGCTAAAGGTCTTCAGGTCACTGGGAAACTAAACACACCAACGGCAGCAAAACTTGGTGTGATTGCAGCGCCTGCGGTATCCATCGCAGTATTCCCAGTTCAAGGCGTATGCAGCTACTCAAATACATGGCACGCACCTCGTGGTGGTGGCCGCGAACACTTGGGAGTCGACATCATTGCCAAAGAAGGAAACCTTCTGTACGCAGTAGCTGACGGAACAATCACCAAGCTCTACACAGTTGGTACCGACAAACTTGCAGGCAACGGTGTCCGCTTGACTCAGGCTGATGGCACCTATTTCTTCTACGGCCACATGTCGAAGCTTGCCGACGGCATCACCATCGGAACCAAAGTCAAGGCGGGTCAGGTTATTGGTTATGTCGGAAAAACTGGAGATACCAACACTCCTCACCTTCACATCGAAGTACACCCTCTTGGTGGCGACGCAATTGATCCGACACCAATAGTTGCTGCGGTTGATGCGTGTTCAGTTACTACCCCACTCGCAGTTCCCGCAGCATAAAAGTTCTCCGCTCTTGTTCTTGTCACACGATCCAGTGACAAGAACAAGAACGTTGAATGAACCGTTACAGACGTACCTCGTAGAAAGCATTGACGGAATGATCCACGTCTAGTTTTCGAAATTTTGTAAATCCGGCTTCAAGTGCCATCGACTCTGCTTTAGCGGCAGATAACCCAAGGGTTCCTAGTCCTTCACCGTTCGGTTCTGACATTGCTGACGACATGCAACTCAACACGCTAATTCCGTACAGCAAAGAAGCCATCGGGTTCTTTGAAACATTCAGCTCCAAAGATTCCTGAGCCTTTATGTCAACCAGTAGCCATGTCCCATCATCTTTAAGCGCCTGGCGAATTGTCTTCATCATTGCGGTGGGTTGAGTCATGTCATGGATGCAATCGAAAGTACAAATGAGGTCATACCGATGATCATCAGCAATCGCGTGATCACGTGGGTCAAAGAACGAGACGTTATTGATTCCAGATTCAGCCTTACGTTCTTCTGCGCGCTCAAGCGCAAACTGCGAAATATCGAAACCTTCAATGTTGCTTAATGGAAAAGTCTTTCCCATTAGTAATGCAGCGCCACCTGATCCGCATCCGATATCTGCAACCAATGCGCCAGCCTTCAATTTGTCTGCAACCCCTTGCAATGCTGGCAACACGATTGGAATTAAAAAATTCTGATTCCACGGCTCGAAACTTCGTTCAATACCCACAGCCCCTTCTGGACCATGAGAGTCATAATCATGACCAACTCCTGTTCGGAAAGCTTCAGGCATGTGTTCTAAGGCCGCCATTGTTTGTGGAAGTCGGTGGAACATTCCCATTCCGTACGCAGGGTGCGATGGCGTCGCAAGCACTGCTACACCTTCAGGCGATAAGTGATAAATCGGATGCTCTGCAGACAGGTCAGCACACGTCACGATTCGAGCTGCGACTTGATTGTGTAGCCATTCCCTCACCCATCGTTCATGGAGACCAGCTTTAGACGCAAGAGTCTCAGATGAGTCACCCTCTACAGATGAGGCCATCACTTCGTACAATCCCAATCGATCGCCCAAATGAATCATTCCGGCCGTGACCGCGCCTTCCAATTTGCTGAACACACCAAAAGAAAACATCTTTAGTGCATCGGGGTCAACTGCTCTTTGTTCTGTCATACACCGAATCTAGAACAACGCCAGTTGATCATCGCCACTCAGTACGTGCGCATCTCCACCGGTAAATGTTCATTTCCTGACAATTGACTGAGTCCGAAGGTCATACCATCACCAATTTCGAACACTTCAAGACGGTTTATTGTCGCATGACCAATAACGAGGCGTTCCCACTCCCAAGGAGTTGGAGGGAAGCCAAGCATGTGGCAGATACTGACACTGCTGGTACCTGCGTGAGCGACTAGCAACACACGCGATTCCGGTTTGAAAGATTGCAATCGTGTCCACACAGGTAGGGCGACCTCCGCGCGAACTAGTCCTCGCTCTTCAAGAAAGAGACTCGTTCCAACATTGATTCTCTGCACAAACTCATCGACCGGTTCACCGCCTTCAAGACCGCGCCATCTTTCGTGTGAAGGTTTGGCTTTTTCATTGCGCCATGCTTCAGCGGCTTTTTCTTCTGGAGTTCCATGCCATATCGGATTGCGAATTTCTTCTAACCAAGGAGCAATCACAAGATCCATATTCAAAGCACTGAGAATTGGAGCTGCTGTTTGCTGCGTTCGGACAAGCGGCGAAACGAAAACTTCGTCGAAATTTTGGGACGCTGCCCATTTGCCGAGCAGTTCGGCCTGTTTATGCCCTCGAACCGTGAGAGGCGGGTTATCAACGCTAAGACTGTCGCGAACCCACTCGGGCTCGGCGTGGCGCACAAAAACTATTTCCATGCCATGCACTGTAGAACGAAAGACCCTAAGCGAACGACACTAATTGGGCACGGTGAACACAAGGCCACATCCGTCGAATGCACGCTGAAATTGACTTTGGTATTGCGCAAGATTGGCAGTCGCGGCGCTGACGTCATAGATACTCGACAATGCAGTTCCGAGACATTCGGCCTCGATATCAGTAACAGTGAGCCCAAATTGAGATGCGATCACTGAACCCATCACGGCCAGTTCGGATGTGTCATTAATCGTGTTGACCGGTGGGTCGGTCGCAAGTGGGCTAGGTATTGAATTCATCGGAAGCGTCACCTCGCCATCTGGTCTTGGTGCATAGGTCGACGGTAGACCGCATTTTTCAATTACAACTGCTTCAATAGCATTTGCTTCATGCAAGGAAGCTTCTGACCCCAAAGCAGCAGCAGATGAAACTGCTTCAGAAACTTCTAAGGCGCGATTGACATCCCAACCGACGTCTTCCATCGCGCCGACAAACAATGCAATCTTCTTAGCAAGTGCAGTGGCCTCTTCAGAAACCGTCTCGTTCGTCACTGAGTCCACTGCTAATTCGTAGGCCTTGGTCGACTCGCTACGCAATTTGGCATATGCATCTTCAGAGAAATTGTCTAGCCCTTGAGAAAAACTCGTAACGTAACCCGAAATTGAATTGGCGTCACTACAACTATCGCTGCCTTGGCCTCCACACGATGTCATCGCAAGAAACAACAACCCGACACCAACGAAATGTCGCATCTGCTGAGCGCGTTCGGCCGTACGTTTCACATGTTTAGTCTGCCAGTACCTGACTGCCTCCAGCCGCCATCTACCATTTATACATGGACAACATAAATGCAGCTTTGATGGTTCTTCGTATCAGTGTCGGAGTTTCAATGGCCTACCACGGCCTCAACAAGGCTAAGAGCGTGCGCGGGACTGCTGCTTGGTTCTCCAGTCTCGTCATGAAGTGGCCAAAACTTCAGGCATATTCAGCTATAGCTACGGAAATCGCGGGTGGCCTTGGATTGGCGTTCGGACTGATGACACCACTGTGTTTGGCAGCAGTCGTTGCGCTAATGGTCGTAGCGATCATCACTGTTCATCGATCAGTTGGCTATTTCATTTTCTTACCAAATGGAGGTTGGGAGTATTGCGCTTCCATCATCGCTGTGTGTGCAGCGCTGTCGCTCACTGGGCCTGGTGCATGGTCATTCGATGACGCCATTGGTTTGAACCTTGCTCTGAATCATTGGGCCGTACCTGCCGGAATAGTTGCCGCCGTGTGTCATCTGGCTCTGTGCTGGCGCCCACCATCGAGCGCCGTTACGCCCTAGCCTTGTCGTGTGCTTCTCAAAAAAATCACTCGCGGCCTACTTGTCTCCATCTGCGTTCTCATCGCTGTCATGTGGGTGTACGCCTTCGGTTTTGCGCCGCGCGAAAGTTTCAACAAGATCAACGACACTGCCTGGCAAGCTCGTGCGCAAGCTCATTGCAAAACGGCCGAGGACCAGAGATTTTCGATACAGGATCTGACACCAATGAAAGCCGATGATCCGGCGGCATTGGCATCAAAGGCAAAACTCGTTGAGACAGCTACTGACTTTTTGGAAAATGCAATCAATCTCATCGCTTCAGATAAGCCCAGCGACGCAAAGGGACAAGAGCTGGTTCCGGAATGGATCGCTGACTACCGCATCTATATTGCAGACAGACGGGCGTTCATAGTTGCTCTTCGCAACGCAACCACTCGTCCATATTTTGCCGAAACAGACATCGAAGGCGTACCGGTCAGTGAACGCATTAGTAAGTTCGCTAGAGAGAACAACATGAAGACATGTCAAACTCCCTACGACTTGTCCGTCTAGTCGACCTTTACCCAACCGAGAGACTCGTCATATCGACGAATGACTTTTGCAGGAGAACCAACCGCAACTGAGAAATCAGGAATGTCCTTGGTGACGACTGAATTAGCTCCTATAACAACATGCTTTCCGATTGTTACTCCAGGCAAAACAACCGCACCATGGCCAAGCCATGAGCCGTCGCCTATCACTACAGGACGTTCAGGTTGTGATTGTTGCGATATCGGCCTCGTGACATCTTCATATCCGTGATTCTGGTCAGTGATGTACACGTGATGACCCGTCCACACATCATTTCCAATCTTTATGGAGAAGTGGCCAACAATTCCGCTTCCGCGTCCAATCAGGCATCGATCACCGATTGACACAACCACTTGTGAAATGCACTCTTGACCAGGAACCATGCCCGCCGACAAAGCAACGCCTGGCCCTATCAAGGTGTCATCGCCAATCGATATGTATTGCTCGTTAAAGATGGTGGTGGGCTTCCACATGATGAGACTTCGAGCTCCAAAAGATGCAAACTTCTTGCCCCTAGAGTCATGTGCACTTGTTGAAGCCCAGAACGTCAATCGTCTGTTTAAATCAACAAAGACTCGCCCTACTAATTGTCCCAACATGGTCAACACGCTAGTGAACGGACAACTAATCGCAGGTACCGTATTGGAATGACTAGCGACATACGAACTATCTCCACCCCATCAGGTTCAATCTCGGGGAAAACAACTCCGAATGGAGGTTCTGAATATCTCGGAATTCCGTTTGCTACTGCTGGTCGGTTTGAAGCCCCAGTAGATATCACGACCGGATACGACAATTTTGACGCTTCTCAGTATGGATACATTTGCCCCCAGACGCCAGGCATGCTGGAACAAGCTCTCAATATGGATCCGAGCCACATGAACGAAGATTGTCTGAATCTCAATGTGTATGTTCCTCATGATCCTGTCGAGTCACAGCCATTACCGGTTCTCGTTTGGATTCACGGTGGCGCATACACAAATGGCGCTGGGTCTGTTGCGTGGTATCACGGGGCTTCTCTGGCATCGCGTGGCTGCGTCGTGGTTACCATTAATTACCGCCTAGGTTCATTGGGTTTCCTCGGCGATGAAAACTACGGAACACTCGACATGTTGTCGGCGTTGCGTTGGGTGCAGCGCAATATCTCTAGCTTCGGTGGAAACACCAGCAACGTGACTATTTTTGGTGAATCAGCCGGTGGATCCGCAGTGATATCTCTCCTAGCGTCAAAAGAAATAAGCGGACTTGCTCACAAGGCGTGGGCAATGAGTCCATCGATTAATCAATTACGTAACTACGACAGATCACAAGAACTTCTGCAGCAATTCCTTGACATCGCTGGAGTCACAACAATAGAAGAAGCACGACGCTTGTCGATGGAAGAAATACTTGCGATTCAACAGACACAGATGGCATCCGAAACTAAGGAATTCGATTTCTACTCTCCAACAGCCGGAGGTACTGCACTAGCAAAAGACATTCTTGACACAGCAGCGCGATCACCAATCCCGCTAGTTGTCGGAACCAATCGAGACGAGAATAAGTTGTGGTCTACATTTGACCCGCTGTTGATTGGTGCAGATCAATCTCGATGGGAAGAATTCACTGTCGAAACATTCGGAGACAAAGCTGCAGACGCCAGAATTGCATACGAGATGTTGCGCCCTGGTGAAGCGCCTGGAGGCCTGATGTCGGCGGTCAGTACTGACACAGGCTTTCGCCAACCTGCCCAGCGACTTTGTGAAGCACGAACCAACAACAACGTTCCCACGTGGATGTATTGGTTCACATGGCCAACTCCGGTATTCGGTGGCGGTGTCGGTTGTTGTCATGCATTAGACATTCCCTTTGCGTTCGACAACCTTCATGCTGAAGGTGCTGAAATGATGACAGGAGACGGACCAGAACGAGCCGGTATCGCAGATCGATTTGCATCGGAAATCGTCGCATTTGCTACCCATGGGCATCCCAGCTGGAGCCAATTCAATCTCTCTGATCGCCCGACTCTGGTGATCGACACGAACACCCAGCTCGTAAACGACCCAGAACCAGCAATCCGACTCCTGTTCGCGTAGCAGTCAAGAAGCCCAACTAACTTCGCCTCAAACCGCCCATAACCTAGAAGCGCAAAGGAGGCGACCCCATGAATATGCAGCGCACGAAGATCACTGTTCCGAGCCTCGCCGACTACAAACTCAATCGCGTGCCCTTAACCATGGTTACTGCGTACGACTCAACCTTTGCAGCAATAGTTGATGAAGCCGGTGTAGATCTGATTTTGGTAGGTGACTCCGTCGCAACAGTGATGCAAGGTCATCGCAACACACTTCCAGTGTCTATGGACCACATGGAATACCACGTGCAAATGGTTGCTTCAGCAAAACCTAAAGCTCTTATTATTGGCGATCTTCCATTCGGCTCATATCAAACATCTCCACGTGATGCAGTCATCAATGCCGTCAGACTGGTGAAGGCCGGCGCAGAAATCGTCAAGCTTGAAGGTGGCATTCATTCGCGCGATGCAATTGAAGCAATAGTGCGTGCCGACATTCCTGTCATGGGGCATATTGGTCTAACTCCTCAGAGCTACCACCGAATGGGTGGCAATAAAATCCAGGGCAGACAAGACGGAAACCAATCAGGCGGAAGAGATCGACTTCTTGCTGATGCACGTGCTGTCGAAGAAGCTGGAGCATGTTCTTTCGTCATCGAAGCGGTTCCCGCAAATCTCGCCACCGAAATCACCACAGCGTCTACTATCCCCACCATCGGAATCGGAGCCGGAGCCGCTTGTGATGGTCAAGTTCTTGTACTTCATGATCTGTTGGGTTTGTCTGAGCGCACTTTTAGTTTTGCTAAGGCGTACAGCAACCTTCGGCAACAATCAATCACAGCAGTCTCAGAGTACGTTTCAGACGTTCGCAACCGTTCTTTTCCTGACGAGTCACATAGCTTTCACTAGCGATGGAAATCTTCCACTCCCCTGAAGAGATCAATGAGTGGTCTCTCCGCGAGCGTCAAGCTGGTCAGCTGATCGGATTCACGCCCACCATGGGCGCATTGCACGATGGTCATGCATCTCTGATGATGACAAGCCAAGCCGACAACACTCGAAATGTCGCTTCGATATTTGTGAACCCACTGCAATTCAATAACTCTCAAGATCTGGATTCTTATCCGCGCACTTTGGAATCGGATATTGACATTGCGAGAGAAGCAGGAATAGATGCTCTGTACATTCCCTCCGTTTCCGCGATGTAT
Source organism: Actinomycetota bacterium (assembly GCA_009705865.1). GTDB lineage: Bacteria > Actinomycetota > Acidimicrobiia > Acidimicrobiales > Ilumatobacteraceae > UBA2093. The sequence continues at coordinate 11,648 of WLSJ01000004.1, forward strand.
CCAGACGGATTTTCAACAGTTATTACTGCGGGTTCTCTCACGGACACAATGGAAGGCGCGCATCGTCCCGGCCACTTTGATGGAGTCGCAACGGTGGTTGTCAAGTTGCTCAATGCCGTTAACCCTCACACCGCATATTTTGGCGAAAAAGACTTTCAGCAACTTGCTGTGATCAGGCGCGTTGTCGCCGACCTAAATATCAGCTGCCGAATCATCGGTATTCCAACTATTCGGCACTCAGACGGATTGGCAATGTCCAGTCGTAACATTCGCCTCACGTCAAAACACCGCCAACAAAGCCCGATCATCTACTCCGCACTACAAAAGTGTGCATCGCAGAGCCTGATCAGCTCAATCGATTCTGAAGCACTCAAACAATTATTCACAAACGAAATTCAGACCCTAAGTGATGGACGTGTTGAATACATTGAGATTGTCAAAAGTGACACCCTGGAGCCACATGATGTCTTCAAAGAATCGTGCACCATCTGTGTTGCAGTTTGGTTCGGTGATGTGCGACTAATCGACAACATCTCACATCATTCAAACAACGACTAAGGTCATCGCATGGACCGGGCGTTTATTGAATGGCCACGATCATTGTGGCGAGAAGATTCAGCCACATGGGACTTTGCTCCAGCTCCCCTGTCCAGTTCCTTTGACGTAGCAATCGTCGGTGCAGGGTTCAGCGGTCTATGGACTGCGCATCACTTATTGTTAGACAATCCTGGACTGTCAATAGCAATCATTGATGCACAGCAGCCCGGATTCGGGGCTAGTGGGAGAAATGGAGGGTGGTGTAGCGCCTTTTCTCCAATGTCCCTGCAGGCAGTTGCCGCCACTTCGAACAGAGAATCGGCAACGGCATTGCAAAACGCTCTTGTTGATTCCATAGACGAAATCGGCCAATTCATAACGGACAGTAATGTCGACTGTGGATGGAAAAAGGCTGGCACTTTGTCCTTCGCTTCCATACCAGCACAGCTTCAACGACTGCAAGATTCTGTTACTTCATTTAGAGAATTTGGCTTCGATGAGGACTTCATCTCTCTTCTCTCACACGATGAAGCATCAGATCGCATACATATGCCACAAACATTAGGAGCTACGTATAGCCCACACTGTGCTGCTCTACATCCAGCCAAACTGGTCGATGGGCTTGTGCAACACTTGTTACAACACGGAGTTCAATTCTTCGGAACAACAATTGCGAGAGAAATTCAGCCACACGTAATCACCGCCATCGCTCCACACGGCAATGTTCAGATATACGCGAAATGGATTGTGCGAGCCACGGAAGGTTTCACTGCAAGAATGCATCAATTTCGGCGCGACTCAGCGCCGCTCTATTCGTACATGATCGCTACAGAACCACTTTCCCCTTCACAGTGGGAAAGCATCGGCTGGAAGAATAGGGAGACTGTATCTGATGCCCGCAATCTATTGATTTACGCGCAACGAACTTCTGATAATCGAATTGCCTTCGGCGGCCGTGGAGCGCCATACAAATTTGGAAGCAGAATCGGTTCAAAGTTTGACACCGACCCTTCAATTCATGCACTCATAGAACAATCAATGAGAGAAATGTTTCCAGCTATTGGCGACACACCTGTGTCTCATACATGGGGTGGAGCTCTCGGTGTTCACCGTGATTGGTTTACGGCGACCAATGTGGATCATCGCACCCATCTCGCAACTCTCGGCGGATACGTAGGCGACGGAGTCGCCTTTAGTTATGTAGCAGCAAAAGAAGTAGCTCTATCCATATCAAGCAATCAACGAGTTACTGCTCCCCTTGCGATTGTCAATCACATATCTCCTCGATGGGAACCAGAGCCCTTGCGCTGGTTTGGCATTAATGCTCTGTTGAAACTCAGCAGTCATGCAGACGCCGTCGAGAAACGGACCGGAAAATCTCATCGACTCATATCGTGGTTGCTCGGCAAAATAATTCCTTAGCGATGAAGTTCAGGATCAGTTTGCTGTACTCGTAAGCGAACACTGAAGGCTGAATCACCGGAAAGTATTCCGGATCTACCGAAAAGACGTCCATGTTCCCAGTTGGATAAACCGAGCTCTGGTCGCAGTAATGAAAATTGCCCATCAACCCAACGCGTAAATCCATCTCCAACAAACGGCGCATTTGCGCTAGCCCACACAAAACTGCGTTCGTCTTCGTCCTGTGACACGAGGCTTACTATGAACTGCGGGCTGTACAGATTAAATAACTTGACCGCATGAGCAATCGAATCAACGAGAACAATTGCGCACTCTGGGTTTTCCTCCCACTCGTATTCGGTAGCTAGAGATTCCTCATCAGATGCAGTGATCTGCAGTTCCTCTTGCATTCCTTCAGCGCGACGTACGGAAATTGTTGTCGCGGGCGGCAGAAATTTCTCAGCCCCGTTCACAGCATGAATACGCGGCCTGACCCCTCGTGCGCTTGCAGCCTGTTCTAATCCATTCAAAACTATTGGCATATGAATTTCAGCCAGAGATTTCTGAACACATATGACATTAAGCGTGTTGCACACTTTTCTGTCAACGCTATGAGCAACTACCTTGCCCAGGCGTCTGGCGTCAGCAGATTCGCCCACGATCATCCACGCCCCGCCTGTGCCATGAAGGCTCACCGGTATGCCCGATTGCTGCGCAATCGAACCGAGTTCTGCAACCGCTTCTCCAGATCCTCGTGCGACAGCCAAACTCAATCGTGAATCCGAAAATAAAGCCCATCCGGCTGCGTGCTCAGGAGAATTGAGAAGAACAACAGCATCCTCTGGCAATCCAGATGCATGAAGCGCTGGGTGAATAACGTGATTCATCATTGCGTGAGCCGTTCCAAGCGCATCACTTCCGATGCGAAACACAACCGTGTTTCCTCCCTTCAATACGCCAGTTGCATCAGCAAAGACGTTTGGCCGACCTTCAAATACAAAACCAAGAACCCCAAGTGGAGCGGTCAGTTCTTCAACAGACCAGCCAGCGTGCTCTAGACGTGAAACCACCTTGTCGCGCGACATCGGCGCATCTCTCCACATCAACAGTGCCGAGACCATGTCTTGTCTCATTGGCTCAGTGAGAGAAAGCCGTGTCGTAGAACGCCCTCTCTTCTGTGCAGATTCAACATCAGCAATATTTGCCTTCTGAACCTGAGAGAACACGTCCTCATCGAGCAAAGCCGCTGCAGCCAGATCGAAGAAATGATTAACAGCGTGGTCAGATACAGCAGATAATTCACTAAATGCTCTGACTGCTCTTCCGACCGACCCGTCCACTAAATCAACTACTTGTTTCGAAAGACGGCGTAGTTCGCCAGAGCCTGAGAGGGCTAGTACTTGATCGCCTTCCATCAGGCTTGCTGCAAATTCAGCTGTGACGCGGGTACGACGGCGCCCTATGGCAACAACATCTCCTGCTTGAAGTAGTGGCTCAGTCGTCATTGTTCTATTCTGCTGGATATGAGCAACCAAGACGACAATCCGTTCTATTTCCGCCAACTCCTCAGTGGACGCGACTTTGGGGTCGACAACCCGATTGCTCATCAGATGGTCAATTTCGCCTATTTGATCGGAGATTCCACCACCAAAGAATGCTTAATGGTGGACCCGGCGTACGCGGTCGACGACCTTCTGGCAATTGCCGAAGCTGACGGCATGACCGTGACAGGGGTTCTCGCAAGCCACTACCACCCTGATCATGTCGGAGGCTCAATGATGGGACACACCATCGAGGGCGTGTCTGCACTGCTTGAGCGTGTCAGTGTGCCGATTCATGTCAATACATTGGAAAAGCCATGGGTTTTGAAAACAACTGGAATTTCTGACACTGATGTTGTCGCACACGAAGCCGGCGACATCGTAACGGTCGGCAACGTGCAAGTGACATGCGTTCATACTCCTGGACACACTCCAGGCAGTCAGTGCTTCCTCACCAATGGCTGTCTCATATCGGGTGACACGCTGTTCCTTGACGGGTGCGGTCGTACAGACCTTCCAGGCTCAAATGTGTCAGACATGTACGACAGCCTTACGTTGTTGGCTTCACTACCTAACGACACAGTGGTCTTGCCAGGGCATCAATACTCTGCTCCTTCTGCTGCTCGACTGTCAGACGTAAAAGAGCATAACTACGTGTTTAAACCGCGCACTCGTGAACAATGGCTCATGATGTTTGGTCACGATTAGTTAGTAAAAGCTGAAACCACCACACTGATCGCCGACAAAAAGAGCAAAACAATCACCAAGGTATTAAACCGTTCTTGCGTGATATGACGACGAGATGCATAACCAAGAGCGATTGCGATTCCTAAGGACGGTAGCGCTACTGCGACTCCAGCCAAGTTGTGTGTATTGACCTTTCCGGCAGTTATAAACATTGCTAACGCTCCGATATTGACTATCGCAAAAACCGTATTGATCGTGGCTCGGAAAGTTGCAGGCGACAAACGACGTGCTTGCATCAAAAAGACAAGAGGCGGACCATTTGTCGATGTGGAGGTCGAGAGAAATCCGCTGACCATGCCGAGCAACCAGTCGAAGTGGTGAGATTCATCCCTTAATCGAAATCCGCGCATCAACAAAAGAGCAGCGGTGACGACAACAATTCCAAGAACCAATCGAAGACCGGTTTCAGAAACGAAAATAAATGCCATCAGGCCAAAAGGCATTCCGGCATACGACGCGATAACCAAGCGAGTGGCGATTTTCCGGTCTACGTGCTTGCGATCAAGAACCGCCTGAGATGACGTAGAAATCGCGCCGATGATTGTGGCAACCACCACGGCATCTCGAGGACTAATCACCAACGTCATCAGAGGCACGGCCAAAAGGGAAAAACCAAAGCCCGAGAGGGATTGGGCAAATGAAGCAAACGCAATACAGCCTGCAATCCAGGCCAGGTCAGCTCCACTCATCGGAGCCACCCTAGGCACTTCGGGTGCCATCAACTCGGTATTTGACGTCGTTGGGGGTGCTGGACCCAATCATTCAGCCTTTTGGTCTTTACATTTCGTACACTTTCAGAGTGCCTGCAATGACCGTCTCGACCTATCCAAGGATTAACGCTGATCGTCTCATGCGAAAAATCATGGACCTTGCCAGCATCGGCGCGATCGAGGGTGGAGGCTGCGCTCGGTTAGCTCTGACCGACGATGACGCAGCAGGACGCGACCTCGTTGTTGCATGGATGAACGAACTGGGGCTCACGGTCACAACTGATGTCATTGGCAACGTCATAGGCACATGGCACATTGGAACAGGCGCATCAGTAATGACCGGTTCACACATTGACACTGTGCGAACAGGCGGTAAGTACGACGGCAACCTTGGCGTTTTAGCTGGTCTGGAAGTTATTCAGACTTTGCAAGAAAACGGAATCGAACCTGAACGACCAATCAGTGTGGGTTTCTTCACCAATGAAGAAGGTTCGCGTTTTGCTCCAGACATGCTCGGCTCACTTGTGTATGTAGGTGGACTACCCGTCGAAGAAGCTCTTGACATTGTTGGCATTGACGGCGCTCGTGTCGGAGACGAATTGGAAAGAATCGGATACAACGGCGCAACTCCGTGTCCTGGTTTTGCACCTCACTCATTCGTTGAACTGCATATTGAGCAGGGTCCTGTTCTTGAGCAAACAAATATGATCATCGGTGCAGTTACAGGCGTGCAAGGCATCAGTTGGCAAGAGGTCACTGTTCTTGGTCAGTCAAACCATGCGGGCACAACTCCGATGAACATGCGCAAAGATCCCGGTTATGTAGCTGCTGCTATTGCAGTTTTCCTGCGAGGCCTAGCGACACGGTATGGCGGTCATCAAGTATGCACAGTCGGAAAAATTGATCTTTTCCCGAATCTCATCAACGTGATCCCAGCCAAGGCAGTCCTGACCGTAGATATCCGTAACACTGATGAACAAATCCTTCGTCAGGCTGAAAAAGAGTTTGCTGAGTACCTGATAGAAATCTCTCACAGTGAAGACGTTGTCGTTTCCACTAGGTATTTGGCTCGCTTCGAACCAGTTGAATTTAATGCAGACGTCGTTGACCTTATTTCCTCAGTAGCAAAGACTCACACACAGTCCGTCGTACACATGCCTAGCGGCGCAGGACATGACGCCCAGATGTTCGCGCGCGTATGTCCGTCCGCAATGATATTTGTCCCCAGTGTCGAAGGAGTCAGTCATAACCCTTCAGAATTCACTTCAGCAGAAGACATCGCCCTAGGTACCAACATTCTCTTGCAAGTTCTGTGTGAGCTCGCAGCCACTAAGGAGTTCAGTCAATGACACGCGTTATTACAATTGGTGCAGCTCAATTAGGCCCGATACAAAAACATCACGATCGACAATCTGTTGTTAAGCGCTTGATAGCACTGCTGCAGCAAGCCCATACCGCTGGCTGTGACCTCGTTGTTTTCCCAGAGTTGGCGCTCACTACATTCTTCCCTCGATGGTTTGTGGAAAATATCTCCGAGACCGATCACTATTACGAGACTCAAATGCCTTCGCCCGTTACAGCCCCGCTCTTCGACGAAGCAAAGCGACTCGGAATTGGTTTCTGTCTGGGATATGCCGAATTAACTCCAGAGGGGAAACGATTCAATACCCAAATTCTTGTCGAGAAAGACGGTTCGGTCGTTGCAAAGTACAGAAAAGTACACATCCCCGGTCATGAACACAATGAGCCGGACAGAGCTTTTCAGCACGCAGAGCGCTATTACTTCACTCCATCAAACGAAGGCTTTGGAGTGTGGAGCGCTTTTGGTTCAAAGGTCGGGATGATGATTTGTAACGACCGACGCTGGCCAGAGACGTATCGCGTCATGGGACTTCAAGGAGTTGAACTGATTCTCTGCGGATACAACACTCCGATCCATTACATTCCAGATCCGAGCCAAGACATTCTTCAAGGATTCCACAATGCTTTAGTCATGCAGTCTGGTGCGTACCAGAACGGCACGTGGGTTGTCGGAGTCGCAAAAGCCGGTGTCGAAGAAGGTGTTGACTCGCTCGGTCAAAGCATGATTGTTGCACCTTCTGGCCAAATCGTTGCACAGGCCCTGACAACGGATGACGAACTCATCGTGGCCCATTGCGACATGGATTGGTGCGAGAAATATACAAAAACATTGTTTGACTTTGATCGCTATCGTCGCCCCGAGGTGTACACAAGAATCACTTCTCAGCGTGGCGTGGAACTGAACTAGCAATGTCTTTTGAAACCCGAGCGATGGTTTGTGCACATCACCATTTGTATTCATCGCTAGCGCGTGGAATGCCGGCTCCAAAGACCGCACCCGACTCTTTCATCTCTGTCTTGGAAAACATCTGGTGGAAACTGGATATGGCTCTTGATTTAGAGACGTTGTATTGGTCCGCAGCCCTTGGTGCAGCTGAAGCACTCTGCAGTGGAACCACCGCGATCATTGACCATCATGAGTCACCCTTAGTAATTGACGGGAGTCTTGATGTCATCGCAGACGCCTGCGCAATGGTTGGCGTGAAGGCCAACTTGTCGTACGGAATTACTGATCGTTGGGACAATAATGCACTTCATTCGCGCGTCAGTCCGTTGTCGCCGATGACTGACGCTGCTCAGCAAGGTCTACGTGAGAACGAAAGATTTCTAGCTAGTGGCGGAAGAGGCATGGTTGGCGTGCATGCAGCCTTCACGTGCAGTGATGAAACCCTTCATAGCGCGTCCGAACTTGCGAGAAAATTCGACACAGGCGTTCATATACATGTTGCTGAAGGACCTGACGACAAAGATGCCGGGGCTCGCCTAGAGAAACTTGCAGACAAAAACTGGTTGCTTGTGCACGCTGTTCACCTTGACCGCCACCTTGAAGGCACGATCGTGCACAATCCGCGTTCCAATATGAATAATGCAGTTGGTTACGCACACCCCACTCGATTTACAAACGACATTGCGTTAGGAACCGATGGGATCGGTGCTGACATGTTGGAAGAAGCAAGACTTGCCTATGTTCGATTGCGAGAATCAGACATATCAAGCACACCTGAAACTGTATGGGGTTGGTTGCACACATCTGAGAAATACTTTCCTGAAATCGTGAACGACACTGTGACATGGTCATATGACATGTCTGATAGTCCGTGGCATGCAGCTTTTACCCCTGGTATTCGTTGTGTAGATGTTGTAGTTGCAGGCAACACAGTTGTTAAAGATGGCATACCAACTCAATTCGATATGGCCGAAATTCGTGCAAAGGCAGCACAGGCTGCAAAGAAACTTCACAAGAAACTTATCTAAAAGGTACCGATGCCAGTTTTTATCCCTTCATCACTCTCCGAAGCAACTTCCTTGCTTGCCGAACACCCGACTGCCCATTTGATTACAGGTGGCACAGACTTTATGGTCGAAGTTAATTTCAACCATCGCCATCCTGAAACAGTTATTTCACTTCGCAAGATTCCAGACATGCAGCTATGGAACATTGATAAGGCATCTGGCGTTGTCTTTATAGGTGCATCGGTTCCTTACGCCACGATGGAACAAGGAGAACTTGCTGATGCTCTACCAGCATTAGCGGAAGCTGCACGAACAGTCGGATCGCCACAGATTCGCGCTGCAGGTTCGATCGGCGGAAATCTCGGAACCTGCTCTCCTGCTGGTGACTCACTTCCGGTGCTTGCTGCACTGAACGCGTCAGTCCATCTCCGTTCATCTGACGCTGAGAGAACACTTCCATTTTCTGAATTCATGATTGGTCCGAAGCGAAACGCTAAGAAGCCTGACGAAGTTATTACGGGCGTCTCCATACCGATGACTAACGGATGGCAGGGTTACGCCAAAGTCGGTGTACGAAATGCCATGGTTATTTCAGTTGCATCTGTTTGCCTCGCTATTCATGACAAAACAGTGCGCGTTGCACTGGGCTCAGTTGGGCCCACAATTATTCGTTGTTCCGATGCTGAATCATGGATCAATTCTCAAGACATCACCGCCATTGATGATTCGGTTGCTGTTGAATTTGGCAATCGGGTCAGTCAAGAATCTCGTCCGATTGATGATCACCGATCAACCGCCGAATACCGCCGACATGCTGTTGGCGTTCTCGCTACCCGCCTGCTGCAAAGAGGAACAAACGCATGAGTCAACATGAGTACTACTCCCTCACCGTTAATGGTGAACAACACCCAGTGCAAGATGCATGGATCGGTGAAAGCCTCCTGTATGTCTTGCGCGAGCGGCTCGGTTTGCCAGGTTCTAAAGGTGCTTGCGAACAGGGTGAATGCGGAAGCTGCACTGTCTACATCGACAATGCAGCAGTCTGCAGCTGTCTTGTCATGGCGGCAACTGCTGTCGGTTCACAAATTGCCACAGTTGAAGGACTGAATACAGACGGTTCACTCACAGACGTTCAGCAGGCATTTGTCACTGAAGGTGCAGTGCAATGCGGGTTTTGTACACCAGGCCTAGTGATGGCAGTACATCATCTCCTTGATCACAATGACTCTCCTAACGAGCAAGAAGTCAAGGAAGCCCTTTCAGGAAACATTTGTCGTTGTACTGGGTACGGACGAATCTTTGCAGCAGTCGAGTCTGTTATTTCTGTCCGAAAGAGTTCTGCATCATGACCATTACAAAAACACACCGTGACGTTCTTGGCGCAAGCGCTCTTCGCCCAGATGGCGTGGCCAAGGTGCAGGGAGACTTTTCTTTCTCATCCGACCTACATGCAGAAAATATGCTGTGGGGCGCCACCCTAAGATCTCCGCATCCTTACGCCAGAATTATCTCAATAGATCTGTCGGGCGCTTGGAAGATTGCTGGTGTTGAATGCGTTATCACTGCAGATGATGTGCCAGGACAACTTACCTACGGCCTCATCAGTGAAGACCAGCCGGTGTTTGCAAAAGATGTCGTTCGATACATGGGCGAACCAATTGCAGCAGTTGCAGCTGACCACCCAGAGACTTGTCGTCGCGCCTTGGCAGCAATCAAGGTGGAATATGAAATTCTTGAACCTCTCACCGACCCAGAACGCGCAATCGATGGATCACACCCTGATATTCATCCTGACGGAAACATCATTCGTCATCAACGCATTGTTAGTGGTGACATAACGGCCACTGCCCCCATCGTCGTTGAGGGAACATATGACATCGGCATGCAAGACCAGGCATTCCTCGGAACAGAATCAGCATTGGCATTACCCGATCATGACGGCTCCGGAATCGAAGTGTTTGTTGCAACACAATGGTTACATGAAGACCGCAAACAAATGGCTAAGTGTCTAGGACTGCCAGAAGAAAAGGTGCGCCTTGTTCTGGGTGGAGTCGGAGGAGCATTTGGCGCCCGAGAAGACATCAGTTTGCAGGTTCATACCGCGCTCCTTGCACTTCGCACCGGACGTCCAGTCAAGATGCAATACGGACGCGAAGAAAGTTTCTTTGGTCACGTTCACCGTCACCCAGCTCAAATTTGGATGAGGCACCATGCAACAGAAGACGGCCGCATTGTCAAAATTGAAGCTCGAATGGTTTTTGATGGTGGGGCTTATTCATCTACTTCTTCGGCAGTTCTAATCAACGGTGTCACCCACACTCAGGGTCCATACCAATGTCCGAATGCAGTGGTTGATGGTTACGCAACACGAACAAACAATCCCCCGTGTGGTGCTATGCGCGGTTTCGGTGTGGTGCAAGCCTGCTTTGCACACGAAGGCCAAATGGACAAGCTGGCTGTAGCAACCGGCATCGATGAAGTTGAGATTCGTTTGCGCAACATCATCCACACAGGCGACACGATGATCACTGGACAAGTACTAGAAAGTGTCGCCCCCGTCGAGCGTTGTATACGTGAAACAGCAGCGTTGCCCTTACCTGCCGAGATGTCTTCACATCCTCACGAACTAGATCTTCCAGGAGGCTCAGGACGCACTGCCGATAGGCGCCACATAGTTCGAGGTATCGGATGGGGCGTCAGCATGAAGAACCTGATGTACAGCGAAGGTTTCGATGACTATTCAACTGCTCGTTGCACACTGACTAACGGAAAAGTTGAGTTGAAGTTTGCTACAAGCGAAGTAGGTCAGGGTTTTGTCACTCTCGCACCGCAGATTGCGCGTTCCATTCTCGGTGTCGACGACGTTACCTATGACACCATCGATACACAGATCGGTTCTGCAGGCTCCACTTCGGCCTCACGGCAGACATGGATGAGTGGTGGTGCTGTTGATGGCGCGTGCCGTCTGGTACGAGAACGCTTGTTTGAACATGTTGGGGCACTTCACGGCGTCGACCCTCTGCGTCTTGGCATCGACGACACAGACATCATTGACACAATCGGCGATTTCCGCATTTCAGTACAAGAGGCGTGCGCAGATCTTTCCATCTCCGAGACATTTGAATATCACCATCGCCCCACCGAAGATCTTGACGAAAACGGTCAGGGCAATTGCCACGTTGCATTCGCTTTTGTGGCTCATCGAGCAGTAGTAGACGTCGACATCGAACTCGGACTAGTCAAAGTCGTTCAAATTGCAACTGCCCAAGACGTAGGTCGAGTATTGAACCCGATGTCAGTTGTTGGCCAGATTGAGGGTGGCATTGCCCAAGGTCTCGGGCTTGCCGTCATGGAAGAGATCATCGTGAAAGACGGAAAGGTGCGCAACCCGAGTTTCACGGACTATCTGCTACCAACGGCACTCGATGCGCCACAAGTACTGATCTCGATGATTGAAGAGCCAGACCCTCAGGCCCCTATGGGTGCCAAGGGTGTCGGCGAAGCTCCATGCATTTCAGTAACCCCGGCAATTGTTGCTGCAATTAGAAATGCAATTGGAAAACCAATTGACAGATGCCCCGTGCGGCCACAAGACATTTGTTTCTAACAGCTATTTTCCAAATACGGAATCTGTGTACGCGTTAGCAAACGTACGTTGCGGGTCAAGCTTGTCACGCAACGCAATGAAGTCATTCCAACGGGGATACAACGTCGATAACTCTTGAGCCTCGCGATAATGAAGCTTTCCCCAATGTGGCCTTGCGTTGTATCCGCGCAGAATGTCTTCAACGTCTCGGAAAAACGGCTGATATTCCATTCCCTTATAAACGTGGACTGCAATGTATGCAGAGTCTCTTCCGTACGCAGTTGACAACGCGACGTCGTCACCTTTTGTAAAGCGAACCTCAACCGGGAAGTTCAACAAATAGCCCTTCCGTTCAATCATGGAGCGAATATCACGAAGTGCGGGAGCAACATGTTCGACAGGAAGAGCGTGTTCCATCTCATAAAAACGAACGATACGCGGACTAGCGAAAATTTTGTAGCTCTGATCGATGTACTCACGTGACCCTGACGAAGGCAGTGCAGTAGCAAGACGAGGAATCAACGATGGGCGCATGCGACCGAGTCGACACAATGCACCGAATGCGTAGTTCTCCATGAAAGTTTTCTCAACCCAACCCTTGACTATTGGCAATGGCGCCAGATCATCATTTGTTCTGTTGTTGCGCTTGGTCAGAGCCCACTTTGTATGAGGTATCCAGAAGAATTCGAAATGATCATGTTCAGCTGCCAATTCGTGGATATTTTCGAGAACATCGTCCAACCTCATTGGTTGCTCCATGGCATGCAGTCGAAAAGCTGGAACCACTTGCAACGTGTATTCAGCAATCACACCTAATGCACCCACAGATACACGACCAACATCAAAAACATCTGCATTAACCGTGGAAGAGCATTCAACTATGCGACCGTCTCCGGCAACAAGAGTCATTGCTGTTACCTGTCCGGCCAGACCAGTCAACGCTTTTCCGGTTCCATGTGTGGAAGTCGATATTGCACCAGCAACTGTCTGATAGGCGATGTCTCCCAGATTTGCCATTGCCAATCCTTCGGCATGCAGTAACGAATTCAGATCCGACAACCGCGTGCCCGCTCGTACTGTGACGCGGTTATTACCTCGATCGACATGCGAGATGCCTGTCAATTTGTCCAAACGAAGCATCCGACCATCTGTTGCAGCCGCTGATGTAAAACTGTGCCCAGAACCGACAGCCTTGACCTTTTCGCCCCTACTCGCAGCCTCGGCAACCAACCGAGAGAGGTCCTCGATTGAATGGGGAGCTTGAATCGATATCGGATTCGCAACCTGATTTCCGGCCCAATTCTTCCAACGAGCCATGTCACGTCCCTTCCAAGCATGCGCCTGATAGCGCTGTATGCCCATCATAGAAGCAGTCATGCGTTCTGGTTCTCTTGTCACCCCCCTGTGGGGCGTAAGGTAATAGCCGTCCGCATTACGTAAGGGTAAATATGACCATCACACAAGTTCCACTGGTTGACTATCTCGTCCTTGGAGACTCCCCTCATCTTGTCGCAAACGAATGCACAAAATGTGGTGCGCGCTATTTTGACCGCCGTAATGCTTGCGCCTCGTGCTTCGCAGTTGACTTCAAAAAGGTCGACATTGCAAACGAAGGAATAGTTCGCTCATTCACCATCGTTACATTTGCTGCTCCTGGCGTACCAGTGCCGTTCGTTGCCGCAATCATTGATTGCGCCGGCACAAGCGTCCGAGGAAACCTCGCAAATGTTGATCCCACCCCAGAAAAGGTCACCTTAGGGATGAAAGTCCGTTTGACTACATACTCTTTGGGCTCAGACGACAATGGCCTTGAAGCAATCGGCTTTGGCTACGAGCCAGCATAAATTTCTACTCATCACTATTTACACACAACAACTACTAATCGGAGAACCCAATGGCAACTGACGACATCTACATCCTCGGAATTTACATGACAAAGTTCGGTAAATACCCAGACCGCGACACTGTTGACCTTGCTTCAGAGGCTGTCATTGCAGCTCTTGCTGACGCTCAAGTCACCATGAAAGACATCGGAGTCATGGCAGCTGGTTGCCTCATGGGTCAAGGTGGCATCGGTCAAATGATTCAAAAGCAAGTCGGTCAGACTGGTATTCCTGTGTACAACGTGTCGAATGCATGTGCCACTGGTGCTACTGCATTGCGCACTGCAATCATGGCTATCAAGGCTGGCGAATGCGACATGGGACTTGCGGTCGGCGTTGAGAAGCTTGCAGGTGTTGGTCTTCTTGGTGGCGGCGGAACTCCAAAATCGAAGAACAAAGAATGGACACCATCTGGTCGTTTCGGGTCAGTTACAAACGTTGACGGGCTTATTGGTACTGCCGCTATGCCTGGCACCTTTGCACAGGTCGGAATGGAATACGGCCACAAATACGGCGGTGCAACATTTGAGCTGTTCGCCAAGATCTCAGAAAAGAACCACGCGCATTCAACCTTGAACCCGCTTGCTGCTTATACAAAGCGCATGTCGCTTGACGAAATCATGAACGACATCATGATTTCCTACCCGAACACTCGACCAATGTGCTCTGCTAACTGTGACGGTGCAGCTGCAGCTGTGGTCGTCAGCGGAGCCAAGCTAAAGACATTGTCTCTTGAACAACAACGTCGCGCCATCAAGGTGTCAGCTTCGATTCTCACAAGTGACCCATACCAGGAGGCATGCCAAGTACTTCCAGACGTGAACACATTGACACGCATCGCAGCCAAGCAGGCCTACGAACAAGCCGGAGTCTCCCCTTCGGACCTCAATCTTGTTGAATTGCACGACTGCTTCGCTACCGCAGAACTTGTTCACTATGACAACTTGATGTTGTGTGAAGAAGGCGGCGCAGTTGACTTCTTTAACTCAGGCGCAACCTGGCGTGACGGCTCGATGCCAGTCAACGTTTCCGGAGGCCTCGAATCAAAAGGTCACCCCATCGCAGCAACTGGTATTGCAAATATTTGGGAAGTATGCCATCACCTTCGCGGTGAAGCAGGACCACGTCAAATTGAAGGCGCCAAAGTAGGACTTGCCCATGTCATTGGCCTCGGTTCAGCTTGTGGAATTCATATTCTGGAGAAATCAGCTCTCTAAGAATGCACACGTCAATACACGGGACCTGCGATACGGCCTTCGGTGTTGTTCGTGAAGCTTTCAACAACAATTTCATCGAACATGGTGAGATTGGTGCTGCTGTTTGCATCACGGTCAACGGGGTTCGTGTCGTTGATCTGTGGGGCGGTTTTAGCAACCCAGCAAAGACCAGTTCTTGGCGTGAAGATCAGTTAGTCAACGTCTTTTCTATAGGCAAAGGTGTCACAGCACTTATTGCAGCTCAGTGCGTATCTAGAGGCCACATTTCCTATGAGTCTCGCGTTGCTGCGCTGTGGCCAGAATTTGCATCACACGGCAAACAAGATCTCACTCTTCGGGACTTGCTCGGGCATAGAGCTGGCCTGCCCGCGCTACGCCATCGACA
>WLSJ01000040.1 GCA_009705865.1 Actinomycetota bacterium
GAAGTCTTGAGGAATCTCGATCTGTTCCATAGTTGATCCTGCGCAGTTCGAGGGCATGTTGAAGACGAGCCTCACGGGTCTGGGATACCCAGAATTCCTTGTCGGAAACGGCAACTTCGTGGTGTGAAGCTGCGATTTCAATACTCTTTTTCATCACTTCAACATTCTATCTGTGGGGTGGGATGCCATTGTCGGGTAAGAGTTTGCACTGATGATCGGGCTCTGACCTAGGTGGTACGGCCGCAGTCAATACACTCGGATGAGTGACCAGTAACCCAGAATCTGCCGCCACGCGCCGACGCGTCCGAAAAGTCACGCGTGTTATCCGTGATGTTGATGCCTGGAGCGTCTTCAAGGTGGCAGTGGTTTTCCATGCAGCTCTGTATCTCGTGGTCCTCATCACCGGAGTTTTGTTGTGGAATGTGGGCTCGGCAACAGGCACCATCGACAACGTGGAGCAATTCATGGGCTCCTTTGGTTGGGATTCCTTCACGTTCCAAGGAGCTCAGCTATTTCGCGCCCTGGCATTTTTTGGCCTCTTTGGCATTGCCCTTGGCGCCGGAATTTGGGTATTAGCGGCTGTTGTCTTCAATTTGATCACTGAATTGGTGGGCGGAATCAGGGTTACGGTCCTCGAAGAAGAAGTGGTGGCCCGCACGGTTGAGCCTGACCATACCCAAAGGTAGAGTGAGCAGTCCCATACGGGGCTATAGCTCAGTCGGTTAGAGCGCATCCCTGATAAGGATGAGGTCCACAGTTCGATTCTGTGTAGCCCCACCAGCGAAAAGGAGTAATCCGTGAAATTCATCCGCCAAGTACTCCTCGCTATTTCCATCGGCGGCATTGTGGCAACTGCATTGCGTACGCGCAGCAAGACCACCAATGCTCCATCGCAAGGTGGGTGGCGTGAGGTCACCCCTCAACGCTAAGCGTTATGAACACACCCGCGAATTTTGAGATCGGGATTATTGGTTCTGGTGTTGTCGGTGCCCGCGTGGCGTCTCAGTTGCATCAACTTGGGTATCGCCCTCGCATAGCTCAACTTCGACACGCAACTGATCTGTTTGATTGTTCAGTTGTAGTGCTTGCTCACGGAGCACCTCATTCAGCGTTGGCTGCAACATTTGTGGCGCAAGGAATCGCAGTGGTTTCGGTCAGCGACAATTTGGCAGACGTATTAGCTCTTCTTGATATTCAAGATCGCGCCCTTGCGCGCAACGTGCCAGTCATTGTTGGTGCCGCATGTTCACCCGGAATGTCTGGCTTGCTTGTTCATCACGTCACACGTGCTTTCGAATCTATTGATGAAGTGCATGTTGCAGTGCACGGAACTGGTGGCCCACAGTGCGCCCGCCAGCACCATGAAAGTTTGGCCGGCGTATCAATTGGTTGGCACGAAGGTGAATGGCTGCAGCGCCCAGCAGGTAGCGGACGCGAACTGTGCTGGTTCCCAGAACCCGTTGGTGCTCGTGATTGTTATCGCTATGGAAGTCCAGAACCTGTGTTGTTACAACGCATTAACCCAACTTTGCAACGCATCACTGCGCGGGTATCTGCAACGCGACGAGACCGGTTGACAGCGCGTCTGCCCATGTTGTCTCCGCCACACGCCGAAGGAAACATTGGTGGGTTGCGCGTAGAGGTTCGCGGCGTGCGCGATGGTCGACGCCACGTAGAAATTGTTGGCATCGCTGAACGGGTTGCAACTATTACTGGGTCTGTTGCAGCACATGCTGCTCGCGCCATGTGTGAAGGCACAGTTCCTGCTGGCGTGCACAATCTTGGTCAACATGAGGTTCCAAATGATTTCATTTTGGATGCAGTAGTGGATAGCGGCACCGTGCTGCATCAATTCATCGGACGGTAAACATGAACGCTCCCATACTCGGCATCATTGAAGGGTTCTATGGCGATCCGTATTCGCACGTTGCACGTCTTGGCATCATCGACACCATTGTGGAATGGGGCTGGAACACGTATGTGTGGGCCGCAAAATTAGAACCACGCCACCGCGAACAATGGGATATGCCATTTACGTCTGAAGAACTTCAACAGTTTGCAGAACTGTCAGCGCGGCAAGCAACAGTCAATTTCGTCATTGGGTTAACACCGGGAAGTGGTGCGACGAACGAACAAGTGGTCGACAAACTACGACCAGCGATTGATGCGGGCGCAGCGGCAGTTGTGTTGTGCTTCGATGATTTACCAGTTCTGAATGCAGCAGCAGATCATCAACGTATTGCACACGCTGTGCGTGATGCATTGCATGTGCCGGTGTGGATTACACCCACCCATTACGCAGGGCTTACATCGTCTCCGTACCTTGATGCATTGTGTGACGGCTTAGGCGATGACATTGAAGTCATGTGGACTGGCAACTATGTCGTGAACGACACCATCACGGTTGATGAAGCAATCGCGCGCCGTGAGGCAACAGGTGGTCGTGCACCTCTGGTGTGGGATAACGCACCCGTGAATGATGCACTAATGCGTATGCACATGCATCTTGGCCCACTACAAGGACGTGAACAAGGATTACAAAATGTGTGCAGCGGGTTTTTGTGGAACCCAATGGTGCAAGCACGCGCATCATTAGTGATGTTGGAAACTGCAGCAGCGTGGTGGGATGGCAAAGATCCTGTTGCAACATGGAACATGGTTGTTGACCGAGACGAATGTAGGCACATTGCAGAAGCAACTGCATACAGAGGAGACCTGCATTGGCCAGGCGAGCAGCCGTCTCGCGAATGGTGGGAAACGGTGCGCGATATTCCGGACATGGATAAACACATTGCGCCGTGGGTGCAATCGGCGCGTTCAGGAGCACGACTCGCACTTGCAGCAATGGCAGTTCTGGACAGTGATCTTTCTGCACTGACACACGAAGAGATTGCGTTGCTAGCGCGTCCACTGATGGAATGGCAAGCGCATCGCACAGTGTCAGCTTTTACATTTGGTCGTGGTCCGCGCCAACGTCCTCTTGCCACGCAAAACACAGACGGCCGTTTTGTCTTGCGCCCCGGAAGCATTGTTGATTCAGAATCGCTTGTTGATGATCTCGTGCGCCAGGCTCTGGCCCGCATCAACGGCTGATTCTCACTCATTCTCGATAGCGTCACATGTATGGCTAGCCATGACCACATCTCTGATTCCGTTGCGGCAGACGATGTTGCGCATCATGTGGCAACAAAATTGGCTGAAGTAGGCCAGCGATTCACCGCCGGCCGCCGCGACATTGTGGCTGCATTGTCCGGCGCAGATCGACCGTTATCAATTCCCGAGATCTTGTCCATCACCAAGGGGCTTGCGCAGTCGTCTGTGTATCGCAATTTGGCAGTGCTGGAAAATGCTGGCGTTGTCATTCGAGTCATCACCACAGATGAATGGGCGCGATATGAACTCAGCGAATCAATTATGGGCCACCACCATCACATGGTGTGTAGTGCATGCGGAGCAGTAGCTGATGTGCGAATACCCGACTCAATTGAACATGAACTAGATGCAGCATTAGTGCTTGTGGCTAAGCGTGCAGGGTTTACTATGGCGCATCATCGCCTCGACGTTGTAGGAGTATGCAGCACATGCCGATAAATCGAACACCATCACACGACATGCCGTTTCTATTACCTGGTCAGATCGTTTCGATTCCCGGCCAAGGTGAAATGTTTGTACGCCATTTTCAACACTCTGATGCAACTGCGCCAACCGTGTTGTTGTTACACGGGTGGACCGCATCGTGCGACCTTCAGTTTTACACTGCCTATGAGGAATTGGCACGACATTTTTCCGTCATTGGTGTCGATCATCGCGGTCACGGCAGAGGGTTACGTCCAGATGTGCCAGTGACACTTGAAGATTGTGCTGATGATGCGGCAGCCGCAGTGCGCGCTCTGGGCATCGAATCCGTTATCACCATCGGATATTCCATGGGTGGACCTATCAGTATGTTTTTCGCTCAGCGACACGCAGATTTAGTGAATGGCATGGTGCTGCAAGCAACTGCTCTTGAATGGAGCGGCACACGTAAAGAGAAAAACAGAATGCGATTCATTGGGCCAATGTCTCACCTTGTCGGCAGGCCACGTGTTCTTCGTTGGTTTATGAAGCGCACACTTCCGCGCGGTCATGAAACACGCAGGTACATGTCTTGGATCATTGCTGAGAATCGTCGCAATGACCCGTGGATGATTGCCGAAGCAGGCAAAGCGATTGCTCGATTTGATGCTCGTGGGTTTGCACCCACTCTGAATGTTCCCGCAAGTTACGTATTGACTTTGCGTGACACGTTGGTGTTGCCGCATAAACAGCACGCGCTTGCTTCAGCAGTGAAAGCTCAGATAGTTGAGCTAGACGGCGATCACATGGCACCTATTGTGATGCCTCGTGAATTTGCAGCGGCTACTCGCCAGGCTGTGAATCTGGTTGTTGCTGCAATACAGCAGCGTTGAGTTTTTCAAGCGCTTCAGTAATTGCATCAGTCTGTTCGCGCAGATCTTCCATAGTCACAAGGTCTGCCAACACCAAACGCACACCAGCTAATTCGCGAGCCAAATACTCAGTATCTGCTTGTGTGCGCGCAGCTAAACCACGGTCGCGTTCTAACTGTTCGTTGTCGCGGTCTTCTTGTCTGTTTTGTGCAAGCAAAATCAGAGGTGCGGCATATGAAGCCTGCAGCGACAAGATAAGCGTGAGAAAGATAAACGGGTAACCGTCGAACTGAAATGGTTTGTAGATATTGACGATGACCCAAGCAACAACAACAAATGATTGGATAACGAGGTAACGGCCGGTACCTAAGAAGCGAGCAATGGCTTCACTGAACGCACCGAATGCATCGGGGTCATAGTGAATACCAACGCGGCGACGCTGGCGTGGCGTAGTGAGATCTGTACGGCGCTTCATGACGTAGCCGCCTGACGTCGACGTTGTCTCCAGTCGGCAGGCAACATGCGGTCGAGCACGTCGTCAACTGTGATTGCGCCCAACAAATGTCCGGCATCGTCGCATACACCTACAGCAAGCAAGTTGTACGACGCCAAAAATTCTGCAACTTCACGGTCTGATTGATTAGCAGTAACAGTGGGTTCTTTCGAAACACAGCGACCAAGTTCAGTGCTTGGTGGTTCACGCAACAAACGCTGCAAGTGCACAACACCAAGGTATGCACCGGTGGGTGCTTTGAATGGTGGTTGGGTGACAAACACTTGCGCAGCAATTGATACGAGCCATTCAGGATCTCGTACTTGTGCCAACGCTTCAGCCACAGTTGCATTGGAGCCCATGACAATAATTTCTGGTGTCATCAGTGCACCGGCTGTACCTGGCGCATATGACAACAACGTACGCACAACATCAGCGTCATCATCATCCATTGCTTCAAGCACGCGAGAACGTTGTTGTGCAGGCATCTCAGCCAACAAGTCAGCAAGGTCGTCGAGTTGCATTTCTTCCAACACGTCGATGAGGCGATCCATGTCAAGGTTTGCAATGAGCGCTAGCTGTTCGGACTCTGGCATTTCTTCCAACAAGTCAGCCAAGCGGTCGTCGTCCATTTCTTTTGCTAACAACTGACGTTGCGCAAATGGCAACGCACGCACAACACCAGCTACGTCGCTTGGGTGCATGTCGCGAAGGCGAGCTGCTTCAGCGGCCATTTCGGTTGCTGGCGCAAACAATGTGCTGACATCGGTCCAGTCGACCAATCGATATGTGGACCGGCGCCCAAGAACCCCGCGACGGGTGAGGCGGACTTTGGAGACTTCCCATCCGGATTCGCGAGCTCCGATGGTGGGGCGCAGGGCCACATCGCTGATGGCTTCGCCATTGAGGCGCTTATCGATGATGTCGCGACCCAGCATGTGCTCGCCAGGGCGAGGTTTGAAAGGGTTGAGGTCTACGTCCCAGCTGCGTAGGCGAGCGCCTTCGGTATCAAGGGACAAAATACGGTTGGCATTGACAAAAATGCGCCGGCGCTGGCTGGTGGCCACAAAACCAGTGACCCGCGGAGCATCGCCACTACGGCCAGGAACCACCACAATGTCGTCCACACGCCCGATAGCAGCCCCACCCGCGTCAAGGAGGGGTAAGCGCATGATTCGGAATGCATAGATCAGGTCGCTTGCCATAAATCAAGGGTACCCTTCCGCCCCCACGGAAGGCGGGCGATTTGTCTTGTCTCTTGGTCTTCTCCCGATAACCTGACCGAGCCGTAAATACGGGGACGTAGCTCAATTGGTAGAGCGCCTGCTTTGCAAGCAGGAGGTCGTGGGTTCGATTCCCATCGTCTCCACCATTGGTATCGCCGTTACCCTTCACCTTCTGTGAATCCATCGGCCGTTCTTCGTATCTCGTGTCCTGACCAGTCGGGCATTGTTGCTGCTGTCGCCACATGGGTTGCCTCAGTTGGCGGAAACATCGTTCATGCAGAACAACACACAGATGCTTCTGACGCCATGTTTTTCCAACGCGTGGAATTTACTCATGCAGGCGTGACAGCTGTTGACACTCTTGCTGCGGGTTTTGCACCACTTGCTGCACATTGGGATATGACGTTTACGTTGGATGCTCTGCCGTGGAAACCACGCACTGCAATTTTGTGTTCAAAGCAATTGCATTGCGCAGCCGACTTGTTGGCACGCACAACGTATGGCGATCTTGGTCTTGACATTGTTGCAATGATTTCGAATCATGACGATGCTGCACCACTTGCTACTTCGTTCTCGTTGCCATTTCATCATGTTGCAGTGGGCGAAGGTGCAACAGCACGCGCAACACAAGAAGCACAACTTGGTGAGTTATTGCAATCTCTCAATCTTGACCTTGTCATTCTTGCGCGTTACATGTTGGTGATGCCGCCATCACTCGTTGCACCGTGGACCGGTCGCATGATTAACATTCATCATTCGTTCTTGCCGGCATTCATTGGTGCGAATCCGTATCGGCAAGCACATGACCGCGGCGTGAAAGTTATTGGCGCCACTGCGCACTATGTCAGCGATGTGTTAGACGAAGGCCCAATTATTGCGCAGGACGTTGCACACATTTCTCACCGTGATGATGTTGCAGAACTCACACGACAAGGTCGCGACTTAGAAACTGTTGTGTTGGCGCGCGCAGTACGCGCACATGTAGAACATCGCGTGTTGACTTTTGGTAACCGCACCGTTGTCTTTGGCTAACGAATATCTATTTGCGAACTATCAAATCAAGCGATGCTCGGTTTGATCCACCAGTCAAACTTTGACCAGCACCGGTGAGCTGAATGTTCCATTGCGTTCCTGCTGTTGCCGCATCGTATGTTGCCGCACCGATGCATGTACGAACGTCAAGGGTGAACTTCAACTGATTACTACTTGTTCCTGTCACGGAGTCAGTTGTTGTTGTATCAGTTAAAGGCCAGAGCATTGCGGCCATGTCGCCACCAGACAACAGTGAGAATCCACTCTCGTATCCGGAATAGGCCCCAGGAAGACACGCAGTGTCTTGGTTACCCATGTAAATGATTCCGTATCGCAGACCACCCATGTCACGGTATGTGCCCTCTTCTCCAATTGTGGTGAGTCGTTGTGGGCGATAGAACTCAAGCTTCAATTTGCCTGAAGAATCAGGGGTCAGTGCACTACCCGTATATGCAACATCGTTGACCTTGGTTAAGCCCGGCACCGTCACTGCATGCGGATTCACCATCATCACAATCTGATTGTCTCCGGAACTGGTGTTGTATCGCACTGTAAAGACGTCACCTGGTTTCACGGTTTGCAAGGTGTTTGCTCCTTGGTTCGGAAACAGAGATGCAACCCAATACACCGATTCTGGATCTTGTCGTCCATTGCGGTTCATTAAGTACAACGAGTTGCCATTGGTGCTTGTACCAAGAGTGGTATCGATACCTGGTGTTGCCTCAGCGCTATCAGTCTCTTTTTTGAAGCCACCGTAATAGGTGCTCCAGTTGACTCCGGTGTTGCTGGTGGACAAGTGAGTTGACATGTTTTGCGCAGTTGGTTCAGCTCCACCGCAATAGACAAGAGACCCGCAATCAACCCACGCATACTTCACGTCGTTGTAACCGGTGACACCAAAATTGCGTTGTCCGATGAAGAACTGAATGGCGTAGTTGCCAGGTGTTCCGAGAACTGTTGCAATATCTGCTTGACTGAGCGTGGGGTTGAGGCCAGCGTTAAAGAGTGAACTAGAAGTGCGCAAACTTACCCATGGGTTCAGCGCCGCAGTTTGTGTTGTGGTGGGGTCTACAGCATCAATGATCTGGTCGCCATCGTCGTCAGCATCGAGTGCATTTGGTAATCCGTCGGAGTCAAGGTCAGCTCCGAGCACCAGAGGGTCAGCGTCAAATGTTTGAACACCGCGAGTACCAACAGTTGACCCCGTGCATGCTCGCTTCTGTGCGGATGAAATTTTGACGATGCCACCAGTGCCAGCAGCAAGCGGGTTACCGGCAGTGGAACCAGCCACGATTGATTGTCGAGCAAATGTTGAAGCCTTTGGTCGCGACTTTGTTATCGCGTATCCCAGTTTTGAAAGCTTCATAGTGCCTAGCCCCACAGAAGTTCCGGCCAGTTTCATGTGAGCACATGTTTTCTTACCGAGTGCTTCTTTCGCTAACACAACAGGGCCAACGTAACGGTTGTGAGTATCAACCATTTGCAAGGTTGCGCCTTTCACTGCAGTTTTCGAAGCAGAAATTACAAATTTGCCTGCTGCATTAGCAGTGCTAACTACGGCCGACCCTGTGCTACTTACTAACAAGACTTTGTATCCCTGAGCAGCAATACCCAACGTGCCAGTAATGCGCACTGATGCGGCTTCTGCACTGAGAGGCAATGTGGCAATAGAACCAGACAAGCACGCTGCTCCAACGAATAGAGAACGGTAGAACTTCTTCATAGAGAATCCTTTTCTTGTTACTACAAGAACCCTATTCCTGAATTCGATCCGTGTCTAGGAAGGCGGTAGTAGGGACACCAACATGCGGGTGAGCAAAGCACGCCAGGCTTCTGGGTCTGGCATGTAGTCGCCGTAAACATTTGATAGGGCAGTCCCTAAGGGAATTACTTCCAACATAAAGGCCAGCGCCTTGTCATCAACTGCAGGGTCGACAAGACCATCAATTTTTGCTTGCTGCACCGTGGCGACGATTTCCGCGGTGAGTCGCGCTTCGGCCTCAGTCAGGCGTTGCAACAGGTCTGGGTTGTGGCGAGCAGCAACTAAAGCATCCATGCGATCAAGACGGAACTCGTTGCGCATCTTGTTTCGCGGGTCTGAAAAGTCATCTACCAGAATTTTCAGAACAGCATCAAGGTCGCCTTCATGGCTGACAATGTTGGACAGCATTGCAACATCAGATTCGATGTGGGCCAAAAACTGTGATTCACGAACGGCGGCAATTAGCCCATCTCGGTCTTTGAAGTAGTGGTACAACAACCCAATGGCCACGTTGCAACGTGATGCAAGTTCTGTCACGCGAAAAGCGTTGTCGCCGCTTTCTTCAATCATGGCTCTGGCTTCGGCAAGAATCAGATCTGCTGTTTCGCGGCCAATACTCACCCTTCCTACGCTACGACCTTCGGCGAGGCTTCACCATAATGACGAGATTGTTCGTAGCCTTTCGGGGTGGAAACAATCGTCATCGTCGGAGCTTCATTGGCCGGAGTGCGTGCAGCAGAGACTCTGCGCACAAATGGATTTGCCGGCGCCCTCACCATTATTGGAGCAGAAACCCACATGCCGTACGACCGGCCGCCTTTGTCGAAGAATTTCTTGGCTGGCGACTGGGAAGCAGATCGCATTGCGTTGCGTAAGGCAGATGATTTGTCTGCATTGAACATCAATTGGATGCTTGGTACATCAGCCACCTCTCTTCATACCGATTCGTCAGTCGTGACATTGGCTGATGGTTCGCAGGTGCCGTACGACGGCCTCATCATTGCAACGGGCGGTCTTGTGCGTCGGTTGCCGAACCAGCCAGATATTGCGGGTGTGCATGTATTACGCACGCTTGACGATGCGACTGCATTACGCGACGAACTTGCAGAAGGTGTGCGAGTAGTTGTCATTGGCGCTGGGTTCATTGGTTTAGAAGTTGCAGCTACTGCAACAAAACGTGGAGCACGCGTCACGGTGCTGGAAGGTCTTGAGGCTCCGCTCATTCGTGCGTTAGGCGCAGAGACGGGTACTGCAATTGGTGCAGTTCATGCCCGTAATGGGGTTGATATTCGGTGCGGAGTGCAAGTTGCTTCGATTAACGGCGACCAGTGTGTCAGCGGCGTCACTTTGACAAACGGCGACACTATTGAAGCTGATGTTGTGGTTGTTGGTATTGGTGTTGCTCCGGCTACGCAATGGTGCAGTGATAGTGGGCTCACCATTAGTGATGGCATTGTGTGCGACGCAAACCTTAATGCTGGCCCAGCGAATGTATTTGTGGCAGGCGATGTTCTGCGTTGGCCAAACGGCATGTTCAAAGACATCGAACCAACTATGCGCGTCGAACATTGGACCAATGCGGCTGAACAAGGGGCAATGGCTGCAAAGAACTTGCTAGCCACACTGCGCAACGAACCCATGGAGCCGTATTCGGCTGTGCCATTTTTTTGGAGCGATCAATTTGATGCGCGCATTCAATTCCTGGGCCGCGCTTTTGAATCATCAACTGTTGATGTTGTTGCGGGTGATGTCGCTGCTGGTAGATGGTGTGCGATGTTCAGTACAAACGACAGACTCACAGGCGTTCTTGGTGTCAGCATGCCGAAGTTAGTAATGCCAAGCCGGGCCATGTTGTCGACGTATACGTCTCGATATGACGCGTTGCAACACTTTGCCGCTGTGGTGGCTGCTCAAAATAAGTAAGTTTGTATATATGTCAATGCCTGATGAAGACCGACTAGATGTGTGGCGGTCGTTTCTCACAGCACATGCGGCAATGAACAAGATGTTGTCGCGGGCTTTAGAAGAAGACGAAGGCCTGCAGTTGCCGTGGTTTGAAATCCTGGATGCACTAGCGATGGCGGATGATAAATCGTTGC
This sequence comes from Actinomycetota bacterium, assembly GCA_009705865.1. Lineage (GTDB taxonomy): Bacteria > Actinomycetota > Acidimicrobiia > Acidimicrobiales > Ilumatobacteraceae > UBA2093. The sequence goes on from WLSJ01000040.1 coordinate 11,040, forward strand.
GGTTCAACGAATTAGCAGAACGGGTGATGACCCACCCCTCAAGCCTGTCGCGCCAAATCGACAAGCTAGAAGAAAAGCAATTTGTGGCGCGCGAGAAATCTGTGGCTGATGACGGCAGAGCAATTGTGCTGGTCCTGACACCTATTGGTCACGATGTGTGGAAATCCGCCAGCATCACGTATTACCGCATTGTTCGCAGGGTTTTTACGAATTGGCTCACAGAAACTGACGTGGTGGCATTGCACAGGGTCTTTAGCAAGGTGCTGGAAGCTGACTAATAATTGAGTCCATTTTGCCCGACTTTGGTGATTGAGCTGAGAGCGGTAAGACTTTGGAAGTAACTCAACAGCCGAAAGGGCCCCATGCAAAACGCAGTCATCGTTGACACACTTCGCACACCACTAGGAAAACGAAATGGCCGTCTGAAAGATTGGCATCCAGTTGACCTCGCAGGTGTTGCATTGCGCGAACTTGTCGCACGCACCGGTATTGACCCCACACAAATTGATGACGTCATCATGGGATGCGTCATGCAAGTAGGCGAGCAGAGCCTCAACATCGCACGTAACGCAGTGCTTGCTGCCGGATTGCCTGAAACAATTCCGGGCACAACAGTTGATCGTCAGTGTGGTTCCAGCCAACAAGCCGCACACTTTGCAGCGCAAGGGGTTATGGCCGGCGCATACGACATTGTTATTGCAGCAGGTGTTGAAGTGATGACACGCGTTCCTATGGGTTCTGCAGTTGCTGATGGTAAGTACGGATATCCGTTTGGACCAATGGTCAGTGCGCGTTACGCACCAGATGGTGGTTTGGTGCCACAGGGCATTAGCGCTGAAATGATTGCTGATAAGTGGGGAATCACCCGCGAAGACATGGACCGTTTCGCAGCACGTTCACAGGCGTATGCAGCACGTGCAACAGCAGAAGGCCGTTTCGAACGCGAGATTCTTCCCGTGCTTGACTCTGAAGGCATTCTCATGACAACAGACGAAGGCATCCGCGATTCCCCGTATGAAAAATTGCAGACACTGAAGCCAGCATTCCGTAGTGAAGAAGAAGGCGGTCGTGTGACTGCAGGTAACTCAAGCCAAATCACAGATGGCGCATCTGCCATGTTGATTATGAGCGAAGAGAAGTGCCGCGCACTTGGTCTTACACCACGCGCACGTTTTGTGAATTTTGGTCTTGCTGGTGACAACCCGCAGCTGATGTTGACAGCACCAATTCCCGCAACACAAAAAGCATTGCAACGTGCTGGCCTCACAATGGCTGACATGGATCTCACAGAAATCAACGAAGCATTTGCGTCAGTTGTTCTTGCGTGGGAAAAAGAACTTCACCCAGACATGAACAAAGTCAATGTCAACGGCGGCGCTATTGCGCTTGGTCACCCACTTGGTGCCAGCGGCACACGCCTCATGACCACATTGTTGAATGAACTTGAGCGCACCGGTGGTCGCTACGGATTGCAGACAATGTGCGAAGGTGGTGGCATGGCAAACGCCACCATCATCGAGCGCTTGGGCTAAACCCTGAACATCACGCTGGCAGCCATGCCTACTTTTTCCGCAATCATCTGGTTTGCGGTGGGGCTTGTGTTGATGCGCTTCATCTGGAAAATTGGGCTCGGCATGTTGAAGTCGATGACGTCTACTTTGCCCGAGCCGCCACCAGCAGGTGAGATGCGTCGTATCAACGTGCGCTATCGCTGCGGAGTGTGTGGTGTTGAGATTCGTATGGTGATGGCACCCGATGAAGATCCGCCGCCGCCCCGCCATTGCCTTGAAGACATGGACTTTGTCGCCCCCATCGAATAAATAGCCCTGTGGGCAGTTGCGTCACAGATGGCACTTTGTCCACAGACTGGGGATAATCGCGGGAAAACTACATGGGTGTAATCGTGGTACTGCGTTACCCCATAGGGGTGTACCGACCAGTATCAGTGGTATTTGGTGGCTGTGTACAACCCGCCAAGTAGCGAGGAAAGCCCTGCTGCTAGGTACCAGTTGCTGCGTCCACCAGGCACAAAACCCAAGTAATAGAACAAGATCACAAGAGCGCCAAGGCCAAGAAGGACGAACATCAGCACTGGCACCCAGGGCGCACTGTGCTTTTCATAGACCGGAACGGGTGGGGTGTATCGACTGCTGGCGTTGACCGACGGGTCGTGATGACCGAAATGATGCTCGGGCTTGTTTCCGCCTTTCGGGGTTACGCGTCCGCCTTTTTTCTTTTGAGTTGCCA
>WLSJ01000041.1 GCA_009705865.1 Actinomycetota bacterium
GCAAGAGCTCGAGGTGTATCAAGATCGTTATCGAGACATGCTCTGACGCTGTCGAGAAGATCAGATGAAGAACCACCGACAGACGCAACCCATCGGGTTAGGCGGCCTTCACTACGGGGCATCAAAGTGTCATCCCATTCCCATTCAGTGCGGTAGTGGTGTTCAATAATTGCGATACGAATCGAACGAGGGTCCCACTCGGTTCGTAGTTGATCAACGAAAACTAAGTTGCCCAAACTCTTCGACATCTTTTCGCCGTCTTTGAACACCATTGCGACATGCATCCAATGCTTGACGAATGTTTCACCTGTTGCCGCTTCTGACTGAGCGCGTTCACATTCATGGTGAGGAAAAATAAGGTCGCTTCCTCCACCGTGCAAGTCAATAGTTGTCCCCAAATCACGGAGCGCCAACGCAGAACATTCAATGTGCCATCCGGGGCGACCTGCACCCCAGGTCGCGTCCCACGCTGGTTCATCTTCAGCAGACGGATGCCACAACACGAAGTCAAGTGGGTTTCTCTTCTGCGGATCATCGACGTTGCCGCCACGTTGACGCGCGAACTCGATCATTTGCTCATGGCTGTAATGAGACACTTCTCCAAAGGTCGGAACCTTTGTGACATCGAAATACACAGAACCACCCACGGCGTATGCGTATCCACGATCCAAGACCAGGCCGATGAATTTACGAATGTCTGTAATTGCCGATGATGCGCGTGGAGTGCTGTACGCCGGCAACATCTCTAAGGCTTCCATATCGCGATTAAAGCGTGCCTCTTCCCCAGCAGCCAGGTCTAAGTAATGAACACCCAATTCGCGAGCCTTCGCAAACAATGGATCATCAACATCAGTGACGTTGCGCACGCAACGAATGGTATGGCCAAGGTCAATAAGGCGGCGCTGCAGAATATCGTAGAAAAGAAACGTCGAAGCATGTCCTAAATGTGTTGCGTCGTACGGGGTAATGCCACACGTGTACATCAGTACGGTTTCGTTTGGAGTGAACGGCACGACTTCACGTCGCGCAGTGTCGTACAAACGCATCGACATTTCGATTACGCCTTTACCCGAGGATCTCTGGTAATTCCTGTCAGTTTCGGAGCAACGCGAGTCTTGTATCTAACGTTTAGCTGCAACAGAACTGCGGTAAACGCCTCAATTGCTGTGGCATTCGAAAGCTCGCCAGCATCAAGAGGACGGCAACCCGGAATGTGCTTCGTAATGTCCATCACTATTGCTGTTGCCTCTGCGCTGTCAGAACAAATCAGAACATCAGAATCAATGGGGTCACCAAGATGCCCAAGTTCAGTAGCAGGAAGATGATGAAACGCTGCCACAACTTTGCATTCAGGTATGGCAGCTTGCACGTGTGCTGCCACGCTTCCACGAGGCGGCAACAGTGGTTGAAATTCATGACCAACGCGCACAAGTGCGTTTGCCATGCTGATCACAACTTTGCCACGAAGCAGATCGATGTGATCACGAGCCGTTACAGCCGCTGAATCCCATGGAGTAGCTAGAACAACTAGGTCGCAGGACGAGGCATCGTCGTTGTCACCGCCTGCTAACTGAAGAGACAATCCTGACCACTTTGCTTTCAAGGCATCGCATACCTCCGTGGCTCGTTCTTTTGATCGAGATCCGATCACCACGTCATAACCCACCGAAGCAAGACGCGCCCCGAGGGCACTTCCGGCGGGTCCGGTACCACCCAATATTCCAATACGCATCCCGTAGAGCCTTACACATAGACCCCTTGCGAACTACGGTCATATGGATGGGACTTCTTGAAGGCAAAAAAATCGTTGTGACAGGTGTCCTAACAGACGCCTCTTTGGCATTCAGTGTGGCTCAGCTCGCCCAGCGCGAAGGAGCTCAGGTTGTACTCACTGGAGCAGGTCGTGCGCTATCACTGACGCAACGATCCGCACGACGACTTGACTCTCCTGTCGATGTCTTTGAATTTGATGTCACCGTGCCAGAACACATCGAATCTGTTCGTGAACAAGTACGTGCATCTCTCGGCCATGTCGACGGAGTACTCCATGCCATCGGTTTTGCCCCTGAAGTGTGCCTTGGCGATGACTTTCTGGCTGCACAGTGGAGCGACGTTGCCATTGCAATGCAGATTTCTGCGTATTCACTCAAGACATTGGTTGATGCGTTCCTTCCACTGATGTCTTCCGGCGGTTCCATCGTTGGTCTTGACTTCGACAACACTGTTGCGTGGCCTGCATACAATTGGATGGGCGTTGCCAAAGCGGCATTTGAATCCACCAGTCGTTATTTGGCAAAAGAACTTGGCCCACGCGGTATTCGCTGCAACTTGGTAGCTGCTGGACCAATCAAAACTATGGCGGCCAAATCAATTCCCGGATTTTCAAAATTTGAAGATATTTGGAGCGATCGTGCTCCCCTTGGTTGGGACGTCACAGATCCGATTCCCGTTGCCAAAACAGTTCTTGCATTGATGTCGGATTGGTTTCCTGCAACCACAGGTGAAGTCATTCACGTAGACGGCGGTTTTCACGCCATGGGCGCGTGACAAACAGACTGTCAGAGGCGTCATCGCCCTACTTGCGACAACATCGCGATAATCCCGTTGATTGGTATCAATGGGGAGACGACGCTTTCGCTGAATCTGCTCGCACCGGAAAACCCATCCTGCTTTCCATTGGGTATTCGGCATGCCATTGGTGTCATGTCATGGCTCATGAAAGTTTTGAAGATGACGCAACTGCATCGGTGATGAATCAATTGTTTGTCAATGTCAAAGTTGACCGCGAAGAACGGCCTGACGTTGACGCCGTCTATATGGATGCCGTGCAAGCTCTCACCGGACGAGGCGGATGGCCAATGACGGTCTTTTGCACACCAACCGGGGAACCGTTTTATGGCGGGACGTATTACCCAAGAGAGTCTTTCGTAAAACTCATGCATGCTGTAGATGACGCATGGCGAACCAAACGCGATGAACTACAACAGAACATTGACGCCCTTGTTGAAGCGGTTGGACGTACAGCCCACATCGCTCCTGTCGATGCTTTTGACGCACACGAACTGGCAGATACAGCGCAACGATCACTGAAGCAAAGCTTTGATATTCAGTGGGGTGGTTTTGGCTCAGCACCTAAGTTCCCTTCCACATTTGCGCTCGACTTGTCAATGCGAATGTACCTCACGAACAACGATGAGGAACTTCTTGAGATGACCTATACCTCTCTCGATGCCATGGCGGCCGGCGGAATGTACGACCACATTGGTGGCGGGTTTTCTCGATACAGCGTCGACGAAAAGTGGTTAGTTCCCCATTTCGAAAAGATGTTGTACGACCAGGCACTTCTTCTTCGTGTGTATGTGCACGCATGGCTGATTGGCCACAACGACAGACACCGCCAGACAGCTGAAGAGATCATCAGTTACGTCCTTACCGAACTTCGCCATAACGACGGAGGTTTCTATAGTGCAGAGGATGCTGACTCATTAGATGTTTATGGACATTCTGAAGAAGGTGCCTTTTACACATGGTCACCAGACGAGGTTCGTTCAATTCTCGGAGACGATGCACCTGATGCACTTCGCTGGTGGAACATTACAGACGCTGGAAATTTTGAAGGTCTTTCTATTCCCCATCGCATTCCTCAGCGTGGTGACCTTCTTCGTCCGTCACAGATTGAAAGCGCCCGTCAACAACTGTTCAAACATCGCGCGACACGTTCACGCCCCGGTCTCGACAACAAGATTCTCACCGAGTGGAATGCAATGATGCTGTCTTCGCTGTGTGAGGCCGCCGCTGCATTCGATCGGCCTGACCTCATCGCTGCAGCTGAGCACACTGCTCAATTTCTTTACACGCAATTGCGCTCAGATTCAGGGAAATGGTCTCGTAGTTGGCAAGAAGATGCAAGCCCTCATTCACAGCATGACGCACTTGCGCACGACCTCGCTCACGTTGTTGATGCAATGACACGAATGTATGAACTCACAGCTCAGCATCGATGGCTACAGATTGCCTCCGAGACTGCGCATCAACTGATTGACCAATACTGGGACACTGAACACGGCGGACTGTTCACGGTTGCTGCTGCATCCGAACAATTGATCGTGCGCCAAAAAGATCTAATGGACAATGCGACTCCCTCAGCCAACTCTGTAGCTGCTCATGCGTTTCTCCGGTTGTCAGCAATAACTGGTGATCAACACTTGGCTAAGCATGCACGAGACATTCTTGCGTTACTCGCTCGCGTTGCGCCTTCTGCCGCTACCGGATTCTGCAATGCAATCTCTGCGGGATTACTTTCCCAAGAGGGAGCCATCGAGATTGTGATTCCCGGCACCAACCCTTCGATGCTCTCAACAGTTCGATCACAGTGGATTCCAAATGCCGTTCTGGCATGGGGCGAGGCAACAGATTCTCCACTGTGGCAGGGACGTGAAGAGGGCAAGGCCTATGTGTGCCGCAACCACGAATGCCTCTTACCTGCCAATAGCGATTCCGAGCTACTGGAACGAATAGCTACCAGTTCTTTCGGTGAATAATCGACTCAACTGATCGACGAAGTCGATTCGCACTTCGACCGACTCGTGAACCTTCATCATCTACGTGTCCGATAGCTATCGTGCCCAATATTTCAATATGGTCTGGAATTTTGAATTCGCTTCGCAATGCCGCTTCATTCGAGTGAGCAAAAAACAAGGCTCCTAATTGCGCATCTTCTAGCGCCAAAAGAAAAGTCATAGTTGCAAACGAGGCATCAATTGTCCAATACGGAGCTGGCCACTGTTCAACCCCGAGTCCGAGACCAGTGGCTTGTTTGTCAGGCTCTGAATACCGTTCAAGATACGCAGTTGGGTCACACACACTGAGTGCAATAACTGGCGCTTGCAACAGGCGCGGAAAAGCGAAACTATTTCGCCGTTCCATAGGTAAAGCAATGTCCCAATAGCGTTGCGCATCTTCGTTTTCCAATAAGAGCACATGCCACCCCTGCGATTTGCCTGCACTAGGAGCACGACTCGCTAAATCAATACATGATGCAATGACGGTGGCGTCTACTGCTTGATTGGAAAATGATCTCGACATTCGACGAGAACGAACGATGTCGGCGAAGTTCACTGACTTAGACGCGAGCGCCGAGCTTGACGAGACTTTCGGCCATGGTCCAGCCATGAACAATGAGCACGCCACCCTTTTTCGGGTTCACGCCTTCAAACAACGAAGTAATTTCTGGAGATATCTTTTCTGGCTTCAAAGATTCATGATCAAGGAAACCGCTCTGGCCTCCTGAAGCAACGATGAAGGTTTTCTCGTCGTAGGTCGAGTCAACACCGAATCGGCGCGCGAGGCGGCGACCCCATGCTCGTTCCTCACCCACAGCACGATGTCCGAAAGTTGGAATCATGTCTGTAACGGCCTTCAATGCTTCCATGCCATCAGGAGTAGCAAAACGACTGCCAACGACTACGTCTTCATCAGGAAACGCCATCAGTGCGCGGTGATACGCCTCGGTCATTAATCCTTTGAGCGCCACATCACGCTTTGCAGTTCTTTTGATTGTCATGAGACCAATGAGGACGCACGGAGTTCCGCCGATGCGTTCAAGTGTGGAAAACGTGACGCCGTGCAACTTGCCATCGATGCGAGCGATAGTGCACAGCACCCAATCAGTCCCAGCTTTTGCCAATTGCTCAGCAGTGAAGGATCCCTCGATCGTGAGAAATTCTTCAAACTGAGCCTCAGTGAGCGCACTGCAGTCTTGTGTGGCAACTTCCAACGACATTGACTGGGTAACTCCCTGTGACACTCGGGCGGCATTTCTGCCGACAACAACCCTTCTATTCTGCCATTGCCAGACGCCAAATCCTGAAATGAAGCAGTATTTAGATGATTTTCACAGCATTAGAGCCAAAGGTGACGCGCAATGGACCCATTGCCTTCTCAAAGTCAACGAGTCCTGAAGCTCCGAGGTCAAACACTTTTCCGCCTACTAGCTTCACTTTGCACGGAGACGTGCCGGGAAATTCAGCGATAATTGCCTTCAACCGCTCCAATTTGTCTGCAGTAAACCCAGCAGGCAATGACAGTTCAACTTCGGGCACCCGGTCGCCCAAATTCTCTGGCACAGAAATTCTTTGAGCCGAAAAACTTGGTGGCGAATCATCGCGCTTGTTTAAGCGACCAGTAACAGTGACCACTAAGTCATCTGACAACAAGTGACCATATTCAGCTAACACTTTTGCAAAGACAGTGACTTCAACAGCGGCATCCATGTCTTCCAGAACAAAAGTGGCCATCTGGTCACCCTTTTTGGTGAAGCGGCGATTAAGACCAGACATCACTCCGCCAATTGTTGCCATTCCTGCTTCACGAGATTCAAGTTCTTGAATTGAACTACTGACAAGCCGACGCAATGCATGTTCGACACCCCGCAGCGGGTGATCAGAAATATAGAGACCCAACATTTCCTTCTCGTGACGTAATTGATCTGGCTTTGCAAATTGCATATCGGGAATAGCAACTTCAGCGCTCCACCCAGTCACCGAGGCATCTTCCATTTCACCGAAAAGAGACATGACCCCTTTTTCTTCTTCTCGACGAGAAACAACGGCTGAGTCAATAATCGACTCAAACACCATCAACAAGCCCCGACGTGGATGCCCGAACGAGTCAAAGGCCCCTGCCTTGATTAATGACTCAACTGCACGCTTGTTGAGCGCTTGCTCAGGCGCACGTCGAGCAAAGTCATGGAACGAATCGTACGGGCCATTACGGTCACGCTCTTCCAAAATTTGCAGAACAATACCTTCGCCAACATTTCGAACTCCGGACAAAGCAAAGACAATGCGTTTTTGTCCGTCTGCCGTGATCGCTGCAAAATCTGAACGGCCTTCGTTGATGTCAGGGTTCGACACCGTGATACCAATTGAACGTGCGTCAGCAAGATGCACAGCTGCTTTTTCGTAGTTACCTTTTACTGACGACAACAGACACGCTGAGTATTCAACGGGGAAATGAGCTTTGAGATACGCAGTTTGATACGCAATAAGTCCGTAGCCGTATGCATGGCTCTTGTTAAATGCATAATCAGCGAATCCACGAATAATGTCAAACAGTTTTTCGCCCAGTGGTCGGCCGTAACCAGTTTTTTCACAACCATCCACAAAAGACCCTTCCTCAGCAGCCATGGCCTTCGGGTCTTTCTTTCCGCACGCTTTACGCAAGTTGTCAGCTTGGGCCAGTGAATATCCAGCAAATTTCTGCGCAACACGCATCATGCTTTCTTGGTACACCATTAATCCGTACGTGTCATGCAGAACTTCGCGGGCATCTTCGTGGAAGTACTCAGGCTCTTCAATGTTGTTCTTGATTTTGGCGTATGTGGTGTGCATCTTCGTGCTCATAGGCCCAGGTCGATACAACGCAATCACGGCGCACACATCTTCAAATGCGGTTGGTTTCATAAGGCGCAGGAGACTTTGCATCGGAGGAGACTCCAACTGGAATACTCCGATCGTGTCTCCCCGACCGAGTAATTCAAAAGTTTCAATGTCGGCCAGATCGATGACATCGATATCAAAATCAGGATCAGTTTGTTCTCTGATCATGGCAACAGCGTCTGCAATGACGTCTAAGTTGCGTAAACCAAGAAAGTCCATTTTCAAGAGACCTAGTGATTCAACAGCGTGCATTTCATATTGCGTGACGATCGGAGCATCGGCTCCTTTACGTTGAATGGGCAAATACTCGGTCAGTGGTTTACCGGTAATCACAACGGCCGCTGCGTGGATTCCGTCGGAGCGCTTGAGGCCTTCCAGCCCGCGTGCAACTTCCACTACTTTTGCTGCGATTTCGTCGCTAAGTACCAGATCTCGTAGACCTTGTGCCTCGCGGTAACCGGCGGCATGTTCGTCATCAAACTCAAAACACGCAGCGAGTGGAGTGTCTCGGCCCTGTTGAAGTGCCGGCATAAGTTTTGCAATACGGTCACCAACTCCGTACTCGTGTCCGAGTACTCGGGCAGCATCACGCACTGCGTTGCGGGCCTTAATAGTTGCAAACGTGATGATTTGAGCGACATGATCACGGCCATATTTTTCAGCTGCGTATTGAATCATGTGGTCGCGATACCGAGAGTCGAAGTCCATATCAATATCGGGCATGCTGATTCGGGACGGATTCAAGAAGCGCTCAAAGAGCAAGTCATACTTCAGTGGATCAAGATCTGTGATTCGGAGGCAATACGCAACGGCGCATCCGGCTGCCGAACCACGACCTGGGCCAACTCGAATATTTGATTCACGAGCATGACGAATGAGATCCCAGACGATGAGGAAGTAGGCATCAAAGCCCATGTCGCTGATTGTTTTCAATTCAAATGCCAGTCGTTCAACAACTGCTGATGGCAAATTGTCGCCCCAACGTTGCTGAGCACCCTTCCATGTAAGAAAAGACAAGTAGTCAGCCGGAGTTTTGTAGTCGGCAGGAATTGGGAAATCAGGAATTTGATATTCGTCGAATGTGATGTCGACTTGTGCGCGCTCGGCAATGAGCAACGTATTGTCACATGCCTCTGGTAGGTCTTTCCATACAGAGCGCATTTCTGCAGCAGTTTTTAGATAGTGCTCATTTCCTTCAAAACGAAAACGGTCTTGGTCACGCATGAGCGCGCCCGTTTGAACACACAAGAGAGCATCGTGAGCCATGTGGTCGCTTTGGTTGACATAGTGCGAATCATTAGTAGCAATAATTGGTGCGCCAATCGCGCGCGCAATTTCTACCAATTTCGGATTTGTGGTTCGTTGATTTGTAATCCCGTGATCTTGTAGTTCGACGAAGAGATTGTCTTTACCAAAAATGTCTTGCAATCGTGAGGCCTTCGCTATGGCTCCTTTTTCATCGCCATTCAATAATGACTGCAACACGTGCCCACCAAGGCAGCCTGTTGTTGCAATCAGGCCAGATGAGTATTTCTCTAACAGTTCCCAGTCAACGCGAGGCTTGTAGTGATACCCCTCGAGGAACGCAAGGCTGGATAACTGAATGAGATTGCTGTAACCCTGATTGTTTTCAGCAAGCAGCGTGAGGTGGTAGTACTGCTTGTGACCACCTTCGTCTGACCCACCATTGTCGTCAAGTCGTCCACGGCGCGCGATTCGTTCAGAACGATGATCGTGCGCCATGTACGCCTCGGTACCAAGAATTGGCTTAATACCCTGCTTGACACACTCTTTGTAAAACTCGATAACGCCATACATGTTGCCGTGGTCGGTAATGCCAAGAGCTTGCTGACCATCAGACCGCGCTTTAGAGACCAATTCATCGAGACGTGCAGCGCCGTCGAGCATGGAATATTCAGTGTGAACGTGAAGGTGTGTAAATGACGAACCCACGAACTTTCCCCACTCCTTCTATGTTCACTGGCTACTTATGGAAACCAGGCGAACGAACTTCACTGCGAGTTTCCAAATTAGCAGTCAGGTGTGCCTCGGGCATCAGAAACCACCAGACCAGCCCCTATGCCCTCTTGGCAAGCAGAGGCACCAACATCTCATCGGCGGTTAAGGACCCGTGCCGACACACCAAGGGAAATGCGCCACCATCGAGAGGTTCTTCAAAACTGACCGGTTCGTGAGCAACGAGAGCGACATCGCCCAAGCGACGTCGCACTTCATCACTCATCCGCGGTCCAAACCATTTCTCATCAATCACTTGATCTCCGGTAACAACCCAAGCGACATCGCTGTATCTCGAACATGCGTCCAACAATGCCGCAGAGCGTCCGCGTTTTGCATGCAACCATCGGAATCTGCCCTCACCAGATTGGTGATCAACGAGTTCAACTATGTCGCGCGTCGGAATGATCGTGTTGTCTCCGACATGAACTTGGCCATGATCAGCTGTCACTATCAGCACCGTCTCAGGAGGAAGTACAGACAAGATGTCAGCCACGATGGCATCGGCTGCCCGAAGTTCTGCATCATAAAAGTCTCCGAAGCCGCGTTCGTGAGCAATCTTGTCAACACCGTCGTAATAGGCATAGACGAAATCTTCACCGGCATCCAATGCTTGACGAACAAGGACCGGAATACTGCTCGGAGCCCGCCATCCCATGTGTTTCACATCAGCAAGGTGAGCAAGCGTGAATCCGCTTCCTTCGAGTTCGCCTTTGCTCAGCACAGGTACTCGCGATCCGAGAAAAGGTGGGCAAGGCTGCACCAAGTTTGGCGGGTATCGACGACGAAGGTCACCGTTTTCGTCTCCCCATCGCAGAACATTCATCACGGTGTCACCCATGTCAATGCGGTATCCGAGAAGTCCGTGCTCTCCTGGCGACAAACCAGTAGTCAGAGAAGTCAATGCTGTTGCCGTGGTTGATGGAGCAACTGTCGTAATGAAAGATCCGTCAAAGTCTGACAATGTCGGCATGCAGTGACGATGACTCTGTAATTGATTCCATCCGAGGCCATCAATGAGAAGAACAACCACACGGCGGGCTCCACCCACCACAGCTGGCATCCACGCTGGCACCGTTCGGGGGCCTCCTGGCGCGCACAGGGCGGGAACTATCCCAGATAGGCACCCATTGGCGTAATTGGGCAAGACGGGCTGGGGAACACTCACCTCTCTATCCAACCACCTACGATGGGGACGTGCGAGTTTCTACGCGAGGCGATTATGCCTGTCGAGCCCTATTGTCGCTAGCGCTCCATTCAGAGACCGCTTCACCGACCTCCGTGAGAGACATAGCCGAGAGAACAGCGCTACCTCAGCCCTATCTCGAGCAAATCCTTCTGGCACTCAAGGGTGCCGGTCTCGTGCGCTCGAAGCGTGGTGTGGGCGGCGGTTACATCCTTGCCAAAGCCCCTCAGGACATTCGCCTGTCAGACATCATTTCTGCAGTCGACGGTCCGATAACTCTCGGAGACTTTGGTCAACCGCACCAAGACGGTTCGTGCGACCATGACGGTCAATGTGTATTGCTAGCAATCTGGGATGTAGCTGCTCACCATATGCGCGATCACTTAAATGATTACACGCTCGCAACAATTGCATCAGCTGCAACTGGCACAGGTCCGTGGCCGAAAAATACTCCGCACTCGCATTAACGCGCGATTTTATTTTTCTGGCACCTCAAACGAGCACTTAGCAATGATTGCAGCCATGTCTGCTGGCAGTGTTGCTTCAAACGACATCTCTTCACCTGTTCCGGGATGAATCAGCGTCAACCGTCGTGCATGAAGCATTGGACGAGGCGCAACAAGTGCCGACTTTGCTCCTCCGTACATCGCGTCTCCGACAACGGGGTGGTCAACTGCAGCAAGATGTACTCGAATCTGATGCGTGCGTCCTGTCTCCAATGAACAACGCACCAATGTCAACAAAGCAGGGTGATTGAACTCAGTCTCTACTTCTAAATGAGTGCGAGCCCATTTGCCATTGTGAACCACTGCCATGCGCATCGGATCGCGTGGGTCGCGTCCCATAGCGGCATCAACCACTGCTGTTGGTGAATCAAAATGTCCCCATGCAAGAGCGATGTATTCGCGTCCCACTTCGTGTTCAGTCAATGCAGCAACCAAAGAGTCGTAGGCGCGTTGCGAACGAGCAACGACCATCATTCCGGTTGTGCCTGCATCGAGCCGGTGAACAATACCTGGACGAGCTGGCTGACCAACATCAGCAACTTCTGGATACAACGCCAAGATTCCGTTCACGAGAGTGCCAAGCCCGTGACCTGAAGCGGGGTGCACGACTAGACCTGCACTTTTATTGACGACGATGATGTCGTCATCGACGTAGACAACGTCAAGAACAACGCTTGCGTCAGGACCTGGTGGCTCAGCTACCGGAACCAGGTCGAGATCAACGACAACAACTTGACCTTCACGAAGACGCACTTTGCCAGAAGGAGCAGCCGCGCCATCAACTGTTGCACCACCGCTAGCGATCAATTTCGATGCGTCGGTTCGAGAGATGTCAGCAATAAGGGCGACGATTCGATCTAGTCGTTCATTATTCAAAGCCGAGGGCAGTGTTTCTTCAACTTTCATGATTGTTGTCAACACCTTTTCCGTTACGTGCTTCCATCAGCATGGCAGCAATAAGCGCACATGCACCTATAGAAATCGATGAATCTGCAACATTGAACACTGGCCACCATTGCACGTCAATGAAATCAACAACGCGCCCGTGTAACCAGCCGTCGCCACGGAAAATACGATCAACAATGTTGCCAATAGCCCCGGCGACGATTGCACACAAAGAAAGTGCGGACAATGGAGTTGTTGCCTTGCGTACCGCACGGAATAGAAGCAGGACTGCGAACATTGCAAAGATGCCGACTACTGGTCCCATGCCTTGCCCTTGTGAAAACGCAAATCCGCTATTGAAGCCAAGAGAGAATTGCAGCGATCCAACGACATGCACAACATGACCATCATCAAGGGCTGATACAGCCCAGGACTTTGTGAGTTGATCAATCAGAACAATCACTCCGATGATTATCGCCTGTCGGCGAAGAGAGAACACAGAGGTACTACAACGCCTAGCGGCGTCCTAGTCCACCGGCGCGTTCAGTCACGAGCTCTGTCGCCCACGGGATTGCACGAAGGCGTTCCTTTGGAATAGGCAAGACTGAAACAACGGAATAGCCGTACTCGCCAGTTTTCATACGGGCAAGTGCTGCATCGATTTCTTCAACTGTCTGTCGAGCAGCTGCTGACAAGACAAGATCTTGTTCGCGCTCAACAACCATGGTGTCGCCTTCGCCACCTTCGTCGTCAAACTTCACGTCACCCATTTCAGCATCCGCAATCATGGCGTTTGCTTCATTCTCGAGACGATTAGCTTGACCGACCAATTTGATTCGTTCTGTCTGCAGTGCTTCGCGTTGTGCAAGAAGAAACTTCAGATCGAAATCCTTTGATGATGTGATGCCATCTTGTGATGGACCTTTGACAATGACTGGACGCTTTGGTGGCTCTGGCTTCTTGACAACTTTTTTTGCGGGCAGAGGTGCTGGAGCAGCAACGACTGGTGCTGGGGCAACTGCTTTGACTGGTGCAACCTTCTTTGCAGGAGCAGCCTTCTTGACAGGAGCGACTTTCTTTGCGGGAGCAGCCTTCTTCACAACCTTCTTCGCAGGAGCAGCCTTCTTCACAACCTTCTTCGCAGGAGCAGCCTTCTTCACAACCTTCTTCGCAGGAGCAGCCTTCTTCACAACCTTCTTCGCAGGAGCAGCCTTCTTCA
>WLSJ01000042.1 GCA_009705865.1 Actinomycetota bacterium
CTCGTGGCGACCGTGATGATCGTCCTCGTAGGTTTGATCGTGATGCTCCTCGTGGAGCGCCGCGTGGTGATCGTGATGACAGACCACGTTCGTTTGATCGTGACTCTCGTCCACCTCGTAGCTTCGATCGTGACTCTCGTCCTCCTCGCAGCTTTGATCGTGATTCGCGTCCCCCTCGTGGCGACCGTGATGATCGTCCTCGTAGGTTTGATCGTGATGCTCCTCGTGGAGCGCCGCGTGGTGATCGTGATGACAGACCACGTTCGTTTGATCGTGACTCTCGTCCTCCTCGCAGCTTTGATCGTGATTCGCGTCCACCTCGTGGTGACCGTGATGATCGTCCTCGCAGGTTTGATCGTGATGCTCCGCGTGGGGCACCGCGTGGTGATCGTGATGACAGACCTCGTTCGTTTGATCGTGACTCACGCTTTTCGCGTGGTGACCGTGATGATCGTCCGCGCCGGTTTGATCGTGATTCACGTCCTCCGCGCAGTGCAGCGCAAGAACGTTCAGATGAAGTTAAAGGTCGTATTGGCGAGCGTCGCACAAGTGGCGAAATGTCAACACCACCCGAGCGTTCTCGTGAAGATTGGGTAGATGAAGGGTCGGTTCGTCCTGCACGCAAAGCACCAAGTTTTGGTCCGCGTTCAAAGGGAACTGGTCGTCCACAAAAGGGCGGACGCAAAGAAGTTCGCGCTCTTGACTCTGTAGTTGATCAGTTTGAAAAAGCACTCGGTTCGAAAGCATCGCCACGCGCTTTGAAGCGTTACGACGCAGCATTGCAAGCCTTTGAAGCACATCGCTATGACGATGCTCGCAAGATTCTTAACCCAATGTCGCGTGAGTACTCTGAAGTTGCAGCCGTGCGCGAAATGCTCGGTCTGTGTCTGTATCGAGGCGGACAGTGGAAACGCGCACTCGTCGAATTTGAAGCTTCATTGAAACTGAATCCTGATTGGATCTTTAATCATGCTGTCATCGCTGATTGTCATCGCGCATTGGGTGAACACCAAATGGTGGAGAAGTACTGGCAGGAACTTCAAGAAGCGTCTCCTCACCCAGAGTTGATGGCAGAAGGTCGAATCGTCATGGCCGGCTCAATGGCTGACCGTCGTCAGATTACTGAAGCGCTTGCTCTGATGGATAAAGCGTCTGGCGATATGAATCGCCCATCCGAATACCATCTTCGTCAATGGTTTGTGATTGCAGATCTGTACGACAAAGAAGGCAATGTCATTAAGGCGCGTCAGTTCTTTGAACGGATCGCTGCAATTGACCCTGGTTTTGTAGATGTCGCAGAAAGACTTTCCACTCTCGGCGCCTAATGCACACATTCCTAGTAACAACTAGGAGAAGTACATGGTTACTACAACAACAACAGTTGACACTGAAGGTGTCAATCTCGTCATACTCGTCGGCGAAGTGACATCGCCTCCTGTCCAACGCACGCTGCAAAGCGGTGAGATTGTGTCAAGTTTCGACATGGCAACCCATGTGGAATCGGGGCGGATTTCTGTGCCCGTGGCGCTCGCAGGTGAATGTGACACAACACACGTTGGAGACAATGTCTGTGTCGTCGGCTACGTTCGTCGTCGGTTTTTCCGTTCGGGTGCTGGTGTAACAAGCCGGACAGAGGTGATGGCCGATCAGGTGATTTCTATGCGGCGACGTGCAAATGTTCGCAAATCTGTCAGCCGGGTCATCGAACATCTTTCTGCAGATCTAGAAATCTGACTACTATTGGCATCGCCCCCAAAGACGCCTCGCGCACAAGTTCGTGGTTCTGTTGGGGTTCGATGGAAGGTGTAGTCGAATGAATCAAGAGCAGCTCGCGCAAATGCGCAATGGAAAAGGTTTTATTGCCGCGCTAGATCAGAGTGGCGGAAGCACCCCGAAGGCTTTGTTGTTGTACGGAGTTCAGGAAACTGCTTACTCAAACGACGAAGAGATGTTTGATGTCATTCATGCAATGCGTAGTCGCATGGTGCAGAGTCCTGAATTCAATGGTGACCGCGTACTCGGAGCAATCTTGTTCGAAGGAACTATGGATCGCGAGATTGGCGGACTTGGAAGCGCAGAGTTTCTCTGGGCGAAGAAGCATGTGATTCCGTTCTTGAAGATTGATAAGGGCCTGGCCGATGAGGCGCAGGGGGTTCAGATCATGAAACCGAACCCCGATCTTGATGCCCTGCTTTCTCGCGCAAAGGCAAAGGGTGTCTTTGGCACAAAGATGCGTTCAGTCATCAAGGTGGCTAACGCTGACGGAATCCAAGCTGTCGTTGCACAGCAGTTCGCAGTTGGTCGTCAAATTCTTGCTGCAGGCTTGGTTCCTATTATCGAACCTGAAGTTGACATTAATAGTCCTTCAAAAGCTGAAGCTGAAGTGTTGTTAAAGGCGGCGCTGTTGGCAGAGTTGAATAAGCAACCAGCTGATCAGCCAGTCATGTTGAAGTTGACACTTCCAGAAACTGATGGGTTCTTTGACGAGCTTGTTGCTCATCCAAGCGTTCTTCGAGTGGTTGCGTTGTCAGGTGGGTACTCGCGTGAAGACGCCAATGCGCGTCTTAGTCGCAATAAGGGAGTCATTGCGAGTTTCTCTCGTGCACTGACTGAGGGTCTGTCTGCTCAACAAAGCGAATCTGAATTCAATGCAGCTATTGGTGCATCAATCGCTTCAATTTACGCTGCGTCAATCAGTTAACTAGTTCAGATCTCGCATCACCATTCCGGTGCGAAGTTTCGGAGTGAAGAACGTTGACTTAGGTGGCATTAGTTCGCCCGTGTCTGCAGTGCGACGAATTTCCGCAAGTGAAACAGGTCGGATCAGAATCGCTGATGCGGCTACGCCTGCAGCAAGCTTGCTGACTACTTCAGTAACTCCGTGTTGGTACGTCACGTTGTGTTCCGTATTGCGTAAGGCGTGTTCAAGACGTGCACTATCCATGTCGCGAACTCCGGCGAACGTATCTGCACGAGGAGTGAGGAATGTACCTGTGCCATCGGGCGAGACAAGGCAAAGGGAGCCACGGGAGTCCATTTCGCTGATGGTGTGCGTACCGACGCGGCCTGCGTCTGATGTGTCGTAATGAGTTGTAAGTACTGACAACAAAGTCGCATTGTCGATGTCGTACAGACGGTGGATAGCTGCGACACTGAGTTGTTCTTGAACAAGTTCAGCAACATATGTCATGGTGAGTTCTGCTCCGATGGGCTTTCCAGCCGTACGGCTCTGATCTCTAAAAGTGCGACTGATTGCGTATCGATGATGGCCGTCTGCAATGAGGACGGGATTTTCCGAGACCAGACGTGAGATAGTTGCGATGCGAGCAGGGTCAGAGACGCGTTCGAGAACGTGATGTACTCCTTCTTCATCGGTGCATTGCGCGACCAGTTCGCCCGTTTCTGTCAACGCCGCAGTAAGTCCGGAAGTAAGAGACAGGCCCCAGACAGGGCTGAGATTTGCATGAGTCGCAATGGTGAGATCAAGGCGGTCCGTTTTTGCCTTGGGGGTGGTGCGTTCATGGGGAAGAACTCCACCTGCTCCTTCGTCAACAACTTCGAGCGCGCCAATAACTCCGACGGTTGTACGAGTAGTCCCGGCTTCGTCGGTAAAAGTCATTCGATAGATAGAAAAAGTTGCTGAGTCATCAGAAACGATGTGTCCATTCGTGCGCCATTCGTTCAAGCGATCAGCAGAGAGTTGGTAGCGAGACGGCCCGTCGGCATCGATGGGGTAGTCAAGGAGAACAATGTTGTGCGGGTCAGTTTCTGCGTACTTTGCCCTCTGGTCCTCGTCGAACACGTCGTACGGGGCTGAGGTCAACGGCGTTATATCGGTCGAGTCGCTAGTGGAATATCGAAGGGCTGAGAATGGTTCAAAGCGAGGCATAGGGTCAAGCGTGGCAGGATTAATCACTATGCGCAAAACCGTGTCTCCAAAAGTTGTGCTCTGTGACCTCGATGGGGTCGTCTGGCTAGCTCATCAGCCGATTCCCGGTTCTGTCAAAGCCATCGAGTCGTTACGCGAGGCAGGCATTCGAGTTGTCTTCGTGACTAACAACTCTTTTTCCACCTATGACGAACAGGTCGCCGCCTTGGGGTCGATTGGTATCGCCGCTGAAGGAGACATTGTGACTTCGGCAATGTCAGCGGCTACTGCGATGAAGAGCCATTGGCGAGTGTTGGTGTGCGGTGGTCGTGGACTCATTGAAGAAATCAGTCGCGTCACAGACAAAGTGGTCGTGGCATACAACGAACCGATGGCGCAGGGTCCTTTTGATGCCGTTGTTGTTGGCTTCCATCGCGAGTTCAACTACCAAGTACTCGCTGATGCATTGACAGCTGTTCGCGGTGGTGCAGTTCTGATCGGGTCAAACGATGATCCGACGTATCCGACCCCGAATGGTCCTATTCCTGGTGGTGGCTCAATACTCGCCGCTATTGAGAAGGCGTCAGGGGTGGTGCCGGTCGTGACTGGAAAACCATATGAACCGATGGCGCAACTTGTTCGCGATGTTTGCGGTGATGTGTCGCCAGATGACATGGTGATGGTCGGTGACAGGTCGGATACCGATGGTGGATTTGCCCGAATTCTGGGTGCACGATTTGCGATGGTGCTGAGTGGAGTGATGGCTTCTGCTGATGGCGTAGATGTAGACATTGTGGCTGCTGATTTATCTGCTGTTGCCGAAATCCTGCTTCAGGAGTGAAGGGTCGAGCAGTACGCTCAAAGAATGCGTATGCGACTTGATGCCGCCCTTGTTAAGAGGGGACTAGCAGAGAGCAGATCGCACGCTGCACGAATGATTGATGAACGCAACATCACAGTAGGTGGAGTGATTGCTGAAAAGACATCTCGCATGGTTGCGCTCGATGAACCAATTGAAGTTTTGGTGAAGCGAAGGTTCGTTAGCCGAGGCGGAGAGAAACTGGAACATGCGCTCGATAGTTTTGGCGTCTCAGTTGAAAATAGGTCTGTTCTTGATGCCGGTGTGTCCACGGGTGGTTTCACTGACTGTGTCTTACAACGCGGTGCACGCCGAGTTTTCGCAATCGACGTTGGTCGTAATCAACTTCATGAACACATGAAGTCAGACCCACGGGTCGACTGGCGTGACGGAGTTAATGTTCGAGATTTGGTGGCAGAAGATTGTCCGTATCCCTGCTCGTTACTGGTCGCAGATTTATCGTTCATTTCTCTGACAAAAGTGATGCCTGCTTTTTTTGATTCTGTGTCACACGAAGAAGGGTTTGAGACCCCCGCAATGGTGCTGCTGGTGAAGCCGCAGTTTGAGGCTGGTCGGGTAGAGGTGTCTCGCGGTAAGGGAGTCATTACTGATCCTGCGATTCATGAAGAGGCGTGCAACACGGTGAGCGAAGCGGTGGAAAGTCTTGGTGGGACGGTTGTTGGAGTTATTGAATCGCCCATTAAGGGCGCTGAAGGCAACACAGAGTTCTTGATGTACGTGGAATGCCTCACCCGTTCCGTAGGTTATGAGTCATGAGTCGCATTGGTCTAGCAGTCCACCGTTTTCGTCCCGATGCCCTCGAAGTAGCTCATCGGGTCATTAGTTGGGCAAGCTCGCATGATTATGGCGTTGTCGTAGACGAGTCTGACGTGCCAGCACTTGGTTCTTCTCAGGTTGTAAGTGGTGATGTGGGCGACTCCGATTTGTTGATTTCTATCGGTGGCGACGGAACCATGTTGCGTTCTGTGCATGTTCTTAATGGCCGCCAAGTTCCTCTGATCGGCGTGAATCTTGGGCAATTGGGTTATCTCGCTGTGGTGGAAGACGACGAAGTGATTGCGGCTCTCGATGTCTGGCATGGTGGAACAGAAGGTGTTGATTTCCACTACGACGATCGCATGTTGCTTGAAGTTTCTATGTGGGCCAAGGGTGCGCGACTTACAAATCATCTGGCACTCAATGAAGTGGTGATTGAAAAGTCTGAAGCAGGCCATACCGTGCGTCTCGGCGTCGATATCGACAAAGCATCATTCACTACGTACGCAGCTGATGGTTTGATTTTGGCGACGCCAACCGGATCTACTGCCTATTCCATGTCGGCACGTGGTCCCATCTTGTCGCCCCGTCTACGGGCAATTCTGATGACACCTGTTTCGCCACATATGTTGTTTGACAGATCAATGGTCCTTGACCCTCAAGAGCTGGTACGA
The DNA here is from genome assembly GCA_009705865.1 of Actinomycetota bacterium. Classification (GTDB taxonomy): domain Bacteria; phylum Actinomycetota; class Acidimicrobiia; order Acidimicrobiales; family Ilumatobacteraceae; genus UBA2093. Next base: position 6,179 of record WLSJ01000042.1, read on the forward strand.
ATCGAAATTTTGGGTCATCGGTCTGTCAACGTTGCCACCGACGGTGAATTGGTGCACACACTTCGACCAGGAGACGTTGTTGAGGTGCGTGCTGCACGGGAAGTTGCTCGCTTTGTGAGATTTGAAGAACAAAGATTTCATCAAACATTGAAGTCCAAATTTGGGTTGTCTGATCGCTGATGCTTGTCGAGCTTTCTATAGAAAATCTCGGAATCATCGAGAACGTCCGTGTGTCTTTCGACAAAGGATTCACTGCATTCACTGGTGAGACCGGCGCCGGGAAAACCATGTTGGTGGAAGCAATCAACTTGGTAGTAGGTCGTCGAGCAGATGTGTCTGTCATTAGAGACGGCGCAGAAGAGGCTCGGGTCGAAGCTCGATTTGTGACACAGAGTTCAGAAGGTGAAGTGGAAACAATTCTGTGTCGTGTACTGCATCGAGAAGGCAGAAGTCGCGCGTACATCAATGATCGCATGGCCACTGTCGCTTCGCTCGCTGAAATCGGTGATGAGTTAGTTGATATTCATGGTCAACACGCTCATCAACGCCTGTTGTCGCTATCCACTCAGAGAAATTCTCTTGATCAGTTCGGCAATGTAAGCACCACTGAATTGCAGGCCGCTCGTGAAGCAGTGACTCACATTGATGCAAATCTGGCTGCACTTGGCGGTGATGAAAAGTCTCGTAATCGGGAAATTGACTTACTTCAGTTTCAATGTGACGAGATTGAATCAAGTCGAATATCAGGACCTGAAGAAGATCAAGAGTTATCACAAGAAGAAGATGTTCTTACTGATGTGGTTCGGCATCAAGAGTCGTTACAGAAAATTGTTTCCTTACTGTCCGATGACGGAGCAGTTATTGATTTGCTCGGACAGGCTGTTTCTGCAATGGCACCTGTTGCATCTTTGCCGACACTGGCTGAACGACTCCGGTCGTTGGCTGCTGAAGCAAAGGACGTATCTGACACAGTGCGTGATGCAGCCGAAGGGTCAGAACAAGACCCAGCCCGGTTAGAAGAGATTCGTCTGCGTCGCCAGAACCTTCGCGATCTGATGCGCAAATATGGAGACACCCTGTCTGACGTGATGGCATTTGGCGCTGAAGCCCGGGAAAGGCTCGATGAGCTCACGGGATATGCCGAAAGAGTCAGCGAGCTGGAAAAGGCAAAAGCAGCGGCGTTACGCCACCTATTGGCCTGCCAAAAAGAGGTTGGAAATGCTCGTCGGGGGGTCGCGCCGAAACTTGCTACTGCCGTACAAAAGAGATTGCGCCAACTTGCCTTGCCGAACGCCACCGTGCAGGTAGCAGTGGGCGACATCGACACAGACCCTTCGGGCGAGTCAGTCGTATTCATGCTTGCGGCGAACCCAGGCAGCGCTCCTCAACCCATAACAAAGGTTGCCAGCGGAGGAGAATTGGCTCGAGTGATGCTCGCCTTGCGCTTGGTCCTTACCGGAGATCCAGCCACAATGGTGTTTGATGAAGTTGACGCCGGCATTGGTGGTGAAGCTGCTGTTGCCGTCGCAACTGCATTACGTGAACTTGGTAGTGGTCACCAGGTGATAGCAGTGACTCACTTGGCCCAGGTCGCAGCTTCAGCCCATGGCCAAGTTGCAGTATCAAAATCTGTAAAAGGTGGGAAAACTTTCGGGGCCGCCACTCGCGTAGCTGAGAGCGAGCGAGCATCCGAGATTGCCCGCATGTTGTCAGGTGGAGTGGCCGATGAATCTGCCAATGCCCACGCCCGAGATTTGTTACAGACACTTGGTGGGCAAAAGAAGCGTTCTCAGCGTTCCTAGTCGCGGTTTCACTCTGGGGGTCTCAAACCGATTAGGCTGTTCTTCCGTTAGCAATTACGTCGGCGGGAGTCTCAATGCCAAAGCACATATTCGTGACAGGTGGCGTTGCAAGTTCCCTCGGTAAGGGTCTCACTGCTTCTTCTCTCGGACGTCTATTAAAGATGCGTGGTCTTCGCGTCACGATGCAAAAGCTTGATCCGTACATCAACGTAGACCCAGGCACCATGAACCCGTTCGAACATGGCGAAGTGTTTGTTACAGACGATGGTGGAGAAACAGACCTTGACCTTGGTCACTATGAGCGTTTCATTGATGAAAATCTCACACGTAGTTCGAATGCAACAACAGGTTCTATCTATCAAGCAGTCTTGGCAGCAGAACGCCGTGGCGATTACTTAGGTAAGACCGTGCAAGTGATTCCACACATTACAGATGAGATTAAGCGTCGTATTCGCCGTATCGCCACCGACGATACCGATGTCGTGATTACCGAAGTTGGCGGAACGGTAGGAGACATCGAGATCCTTCCATTCCTTGAAGCAATTCGTCAGTTCCGCAACGAAGCCGGTCGTGACAACGTGTGTTATCTGCATGTGACTTTGGTGCCATTCATCGGCCCAAGTGGCGAGCAAAAAACAAAACCAACTCAGCACAGTGTGACAGAACTGCGTTCCCGAGGTATTCAGCCTGATGTCATCGTGTGCCGTAGTGAAGAGCCGTTGAGTAGCGGTCTGAAGCGCAAGATTTCACATATGTGCGACGTCGATACCAATGCGGTAATCAATGCAGCTGACGTCGGAAACATTTATGAGCTCCCTCTCGTTCTGCATGACGAAGGGCTCGACACTGTTGTGTGCGACATCTTGCGTCTCGACAGTGCTGTTGATTTGTCTTCTTGGGAGAAGCTTGTAGCGCAGGTAGATGCTTCAGTGAAGCCCGTGAAAATCGGCCTCATCGGAAAATATGTTGAATTGCAAGATGCGTATTTGTCAGTCGTTGAAAGTTTGAAGCATGCCGGATTCCATCACGGGGCAAAAGTTGAAATCGATTGGATCCAGGCTGAAGACGTCGAAGGCCTGTTGGCATCGGGTCGACTTGATGCTCTTGACGGAATGGTTATTCCCGGGGGGTTCGGCCCACGCGGTATTGAAGGCAAGATTGCAGCAGCGGCTTATTCGCGCGAGAACTTGGTTCCGTGTTTAGGTTTGTGTCTTGGTATGCAAGTCATGACAATTGAATATGCTCGTCATGTTCTTGGTATGGCAGATGCCAACAGTACGGAGTTCGACCCTTCCACCACTCATCCAGTGATTGATCTGATGGTTGATCAGCGTGATGTCACCATGAAGGGCGGCACAATGAGACTCGGCGCCTATTACGCAGTATTGCAACCTGGTACGAAGGTGGCAGAGGCTTATGGTGAGACCGTGGTCAGTGAACGTCATCGCCATCGTTATGAGTTCAATTACAACTTCCATGCTCGGTTCGAAGAAAGCGGCTTTTTGTGCAGCGGCACTTCGCCCGATAAACGTCTCGTTGAATTTATTGAGATGGAAAACCACCCGTATTGGGTCGGGACACAAGCTCATCCTGAATTCAAGAGCCGTCCAGATCGTCCGCACCCACTTTTCAGAGAACTGATTGCAGCGTCTTTGGTGAATCGTGAAAAGCGTCTTGCCCGTGAGGCAACCGCAACTGTCGCACAATCAGCCTGAAAGAGATTGTGAACCACAGCGACCATAAAGGTTTCGCCTCTACTGCTCTTGATGTGGTTCATGCATGGGCAAAGTTTCGGTTGGTGCGTCGATCTGTTCGCGGTCCTCGGGGCGACGTATTCGAACGCACGCATCTCAGCACTCCTGGTGCAGTGGGTGTCGTTGCACTGACTCCTGACAATTACATTGTTCTGGTATCCCAGTACAGATCATCGTTTGATGAATTTGTGTTGGAAATACCTGCTGGCATGCGAGACATCGACGGAGAAGAACCGGCGCGTACTGCCATGCGTGAGCTGGCAGAAGAAACAGGATATGTGGCAGCTGATATTGAGTATCTCGGTTCATGCTTGTCATCTCCGGGAGTAACCGATTCTGTCGTCGAACTATTTGTTGCGCGCGGTGTGGTGCCAGGCCAGTCTTTCCCAGAGGGTCCAGAGGAAATGGAAATGGACGTGTTGTGTGTTCCCTTTGCTGAGGCCCTAGAGATGGTCGAGCAAGGCGTGCTTACGGATGCAAAAAGTTCTGTAGCAATTTTGTTGACCGCCCGTCGTTTTAGTGATCTCGGACAGTGAATCATGGCAAAGGTGACAACTGCAGAACGAGATGCTGAACTAATAGAAGAATTTCTTCGGTGGATGACAGTTGAGCGCGGGCGAGCCTCCAATACGATTTCAAATTATCGACGTGATCTCTTGCGTTATGTCACATACTTGTCCGAGAACGACAAGAGCCTATTGACTTGTAAAGAATCTGACATCGAGAACTACGTGCGAGTTCTGCAGACATCGGGCGACGCATCAGCGAGCACTGCACGCAGGCTTGCCGCAATTCGTATGGCTCATGGTTTTCTCCATACTGAAGGCCAACGCAGAGACAACCCCACAGTGCGGATTGAAGGGGTGAAGGTGCCGGGCGGCGTTCCAAAGCCTCTCAGTCTTGATGAAGTGACTTCCTTGCTCGAAGTAATGACGGGAGATTCAGCAACCGAGATGCGCGACAGAGCTCTCTTAGAGTTCCTGTATGCCACCGGTGCACGTATATCCGAAGCGTGTGATGTCAACCTCGATGACATTGACTTGTCGTCTGGCGTAGTCCGACTGTTTGGTAAAGGTTCAAAGGAAAGAGTTGTTCCGTTTGGTCGCATGGCACAGACGCGTATTCGTGAATACATCGGTTCTGAGGGTCGAGGTCAGTTAGAACCAGAAGTATGGGCTCGAGGAACTGACAGAGACGCAGTATTTCTGACAAATCGTGGGCGACGGCTAAATAGACAGAAAGCGTGGCACGTTGTTCGTGACGCGGGAGTGAGGGCCGGTATTACGCGCGAACTCTCTCCTCATGTTCTTCGGCACTCATGCGCTACCCATATGTTGGAACACGGAGCAGATTTGCGCATTGTGCAAGAGATGTTGGGTCACGCAACAATTTCAACAACGCAGATTTATACAAAGGTGTCGAACGACAGGTTGTGGGCTGTCTATAGGGATGCTCACCCAAGGGCTACGGGATGAAAATCAGACATTTAGTAAAGAGATTTTTTGGCTCGATCTCCCACACGTTGCCCACTCAAGAGCAAGTGGAATTAGTTCGATCGATTCTCATGAATGAAGAACTGATTTTGTGGTCTCGTATGCAAGCGAGAGATCAACGCCACAGTGTCGAGGTACTGGAACGATTTACAAGATTGGTACCTGAATCGACTCGGTCTGAACGAGCGGCGGCTCTGCTCCATGACATTGGAAAGATAGAGTCGCAACTCGGTCTCGTAGGGCGAGTGTTGGCGACAATCATCGGCCCGCGAGGTAAATATCTCAGCTCATATCATGAGCATGAAAAAATTGGAACTCAACTTGTGAAGATCACTAGTGATCAGAGAACAATTGATCTCGTGAGCGGTCAATGTGAAGACGAGGTTGCAATGGCTCTGCGAGCCGCCGACGATATCTAGATTCGGGGCATTAAACCGATTGCCGAGTGAGCTCGAGCCAAAGTAGACGAAGCGACGTGTCGTGCGCGTTCGTTACCAATAGATAACAGACGAGCAAGTTCTGCTTTGTCTTTCATCAGCTCAGAAAATCGATTTCGGATTGGTTCGATAACGGCTATGACTGCGTCACCTGTATCGCTCTTCAATGCTCCGTATTGTGAATATTGAGAGACCAATTGCTCAATTGAGACTCCGGTTGAAGCGGACAAGATATCAAGAAGGTTTGATATTCCTGGCTTATTAACGGTGTCGTATTTGACTTCGCTATCTGAGTCAGTGACTGCTCGTTTGAATTTTTTAGAGATAGACGCATTGTCATCCAATAGATAAATCAGTCCACTGTCTGTGAGAGATGATTTAGACATTTTTGAGGTGGGGTCTTGTAGGTCCATGACGCGAGCCCCTGCGGCAGGATGTACAGCCTTAGGTAGAACAAAAGTGTCACCAAAACGATGATTGAAACGAACCGCGATGTCTCTTGTTATCTCGATGTGCTGTCGTTGGTCATCGCCAACAGGAACTTCGTCTGCGTCGTACAGCAAAATGTCGGCGGCTTGAAGAGCGGGGTATGTAAACAATCCGGCCGATACGAACTCAGCCTCTCGGCGTGCAGACTTGTCCTTGAATTGAGTCATGCGGCTGAGTTCGCCGAACGACACCGTGCATTCCATGATCCATGCGAGTTCCGTATGTTCGTGAATGTGGCTTTGTACAAAAACAGTCGCTACTTCTGGGTCAAGACCGCAGGCGAAAAGTAGAGCTGCTAGCTCTACAGTCTGGGTGCCAATCACGCCGGGGGAGTCGATGACCGTGAGTGCATGGAGGTCGACTATTCCGTGGAAAACATCTCCGTTGTGCTGGCCCGATACCCAATTGACGAGGGCGCCCAAATAGTTACCTAAGTGCACAGACCCTGTGGGCTGAATGCAAGAGAGAACGCGTGGCACATTCAAAATCTACTTGCTAGGCATCGATTCTCGGTGGTTAATTGACGGTCTGGGTGCCTGGGGCAACTACGATGGGACAGTGGCAATAGACGTAGCAACACCCGTATACGAGGGCCCCTTTGACTTATTGCTCCACTTGATCCTTCGCGAAGAGGTGGATATCCACGAGATCAGTCTTTCCACAATCGTTGATGCATATCTGGCTGAACTGAGCAAGATGCAAGAGCTAGATCTTGAAGTGGCTACAGAATTCTTGTTGATCGCCGCGACGTTAATCGAGTTGAAAACGCGCCGTTTATTGCCAGGGCGCGAAGCAGTCGACCTTGACGATGAATTGGCTCTGTGGGAGGAGCGAGACCTCTTGCTGGCTCGACTCTTAGAGTGCAAGACGTTTAAGGATGTCGCAAAGATTCTTGCGACATTTGTTGATGACGCTGACAGGGTCTATGGGCGGCTAGTCGGGCCCGATGATCGCTTTGCTGACGTAGCACCTGACCTTCTGGAAGGCCTAACTATTGAGAAGTTGGAGCGCGGTTTCATTAGTGCCATTACGCCGCGCAGACGCGA
>WLSJ01000043.1 GCA_009705865.1 Actinomycetota bacterium
AAGTAGTAATCACTGATGTCAACGTCAATGAGTGTGCGAGGCGCAAGCCGGTGGTGGATTCCTGCTGCTGTTGCTGCACTCGCATGCTCATTGTTGCTTGGCTTGATGATTGGGCCAGCTGGTCCAACATGGTGGCGCGTGCCGCTTGAGTTACTCAATCGTTTGCCGCTTCTTTCTGTTCACAGTGGGTTAACACCTACTGATTGGTCCATCGTGTGGCAAATACGTGCTCCGCGAGTCGTGCTTGCCGCAATTGTTGGTTCCACGTTGTCGATCGCAGGTGCCAGTTACCAAGGTGTTTTTCGTAACCCATTGGTTGACCCGTATCTCTTAGGTGTTGCTGCTGGCGCAGGTCTTGGTGCAACCATTGTGATCACCATCAATCGGTCTGGCACAAGTAGTTGGATTATTGACCCGTTGCCGATGATTGCATTTGGCGGCGGTTTGATTGCTGTTCTCGTGACATATCTCGTGGGTACGACAGGGAAGGGCGAACGTAGTTCCACCAGTTTGGTGCTTGCTGGCGTTGCGGTGACATCGCTTGCAACGGCGGCTCAAACGTTTCTGTTGCAGCGCAACTCTGATGTTGTACGGCAGGTGTATTCGTGGATTCTTGGCCGCCTCTCTAGCGCCACATGGGGTGATGTTCGTTTGGTGTTGCCGTACGTTGTGTTCTCAACAGTGGTGTTGCTGTTGCATCGTCGTCTTCTTGACGTGTTGCGGGTGGGCGATGAAGAGGCCACTGCGCTTGGCGTCAATGTGTCGCGCGTTCGACTTGTTGTGGTTATCGCGGCAACTCTTGGAACTGCATCAGTTGTAGCAGTGAGCGGACTCATCGGTTTCGTAGGCATCATCGTGCCGCATGCAGTGCGACTAGTTGTGGGCACTTCGTATCGGCTTGTGTTACCAATTTCGTTACTGTTTGGCGCAGCTTTTTTGATACTTGCTGATATTCCTGGGCGAGTATTGGATAATCCAGCAGAAACTCCAATTGGTGTTGTGACCGCGTTTCTCGGAGCCCCATTTTTCTTGCTTATTTTGCGCACACGAAAGAATGAACGATGACATCTCTTGCTTTTGACCACGTCACAGTTGAGTATGCAAAACGCACCGCTGTAGCTGCCTTTACTGACACCGTGAAACCAGGTGAATGGTTGTGCATCATTGGGCCAAACGGTGCTGGTAAGTCGTCATTGTTGCGCGCCATTGCTGGTGTCGTGCCACATGCCGGAAAAATTCTGGTTGACGGTTCACCACTGACAGCGCGCTCTTCTCGTCGCCGTGCACAACTCATTGCATATGTACCGCAAATGCCTGTGTTGCCGTCAGGTATGACAGGAGCAGAATATGTGTTGCTCGGTCGTAACCCATTTGTTACTCACTTTGGTCGCGAATCAGAACTTGATCATTCAATGGTTGATGATGTCATTGATCGGCTTGATTTGGCCGACCTTGCAACGCGAGATGTTGACACGTTGTCTGGTGGAGAGCGCCAGCGTTTAGTAATTGCTCGCGCCATTGCGCAAGAAGCACCTATTTTGCTGCTTGATGAACCAACGGCAGCGCTTGATATCGGACATCAACAACAGGCATTGGAATTGGTCGACAAATTGCGTCGTGAACACGGCCTCACCGTTGTCTCTGCAATGCATGACCTCACGCTGGCGGGCATCTATTCCGATCGGTTGATACTGATGCACGCGGGTCATGTTGTGGCACAAGGTCCGGCCCAAGATGTTCTTCGGCCTGAGACTTTGGGTGAGTTTTACGGAGTCTCCGTGCGTGTGCATCGAGAAGACGATGGCACCATCATCGTTGTTCCAAACCGCACCACTTCGTTCTGATTGAGACGCAAACCGTTGCCGTAGTACGGTCGTAATGTGCCTCGCCCTCTAGATCCGCGTCTCCTTGACTCATGCGTTGAAGGTGTCGCGGCCACACACCAACGTCTCTTAGAAATAGTTGACTCGTTGTCTGCCGAGCAATTTGCAGCACCGTCGTCATTGCCGGGGTGGAACAGAACAACTCTCGTTGGACACCTCACGATGAATGCACGTAGTTATGTGCATCTACTTGCTTGTGCAGGCAGGGGAGAACAAGGCGACCAATACCCAGGTGGGGTTGAAGCCCGCAACGCTGGAATTGATGAAACATCGCAGTGGAGCCCCGAACAGGCAACCAAAGAACTTCGCAAAGCTGTGTACATGTTGGAAGGTGCATGGGCTGGTGCAACAAATGACATGTGGAATGGAACTGGAACGGTTGTTTCAGGGTCTGTAATAGCAATGCATGATCTCCCATTTCTTCGCTGGCGAGAGTGCGTCATTCATCTCACTGATCTTGATGTTGAGATTGGCTACGACGAATGGCCTGATTTGTATGTACGACTCGAACTAGAGCGCCAGAAAATGGCATGGGCGGCAAGCCATCCGATGGGACTTACGCAAATCCCACAAGCCGCGTTGAAACTAAATGAGAAGCACCGTCTTGCATGGTTGCTACAACGTGCAGACGTTGAGGGCTTACCAAAAGGCCCAGGTTTATGACACGTCGGTCTTTTCGGCGCACATTGGGAGCCGCAGCGGCATCTATAGCAATTGCAGTTGCTTTCATTCCGGGCATCGCAAGTGCTCATGCGGTTCTAGATTCGTCTAGTCCATCGGCGTCTGAACTTCTGGCGTCATCACCGAAAGAAATCCGCTTAGATTTTGATGAACAAGTGGAAGCCACATTGGGTGATATTCGTGTGTATGACTCTGAACAACATGAAGTCTCTATCGAAAAAACAGTGCGGTCTTCGTCTGACCTATCAATAGTCACTGCAGCCGTTCCGAAACTGGACAATGGCGTCTACGTAGTGGTCTGGCGCGTGGTCAGCGCAGATGGTCATCCGGTTTCTGGAGCGTTCCCCTTTGAAATTGGTACGCAATCAACAGGAACTAGTGCTGCATTGTTAGAGAAAGTTCTGAATGGGACAGAGACTTCTTCAACTCTCAGAAATCCCATGTCAACACTTCGGTTGCTTGGCTTTCTCGGGTTAATCCTTCTCATTGGTTGCGTGTCGCTGTTGTGGTGTTCACCTTTGTTAGGAAATTCGCGCGTGCGCAAAGTATTGCGGTATTCCTCCGTGTTTATTGCAGTTTCATCATTAGGCCTGCTGTTAATGCAAGGCCCGTATACAGCGGGTAAATCTTGGGGCGCATTGTTTGATTCGGCCATCATCGGTGATGTACTGCAGACTCGTCTTGGGTTCGCTTTGTTCATACGCTCCATGTGTGCGGTTGCGTGGGGAATCATTGCGCTCACTGCCACATCGTCAGTGAGCCGCCGTTGGCGAATCGGAACTGTGATCACTACAGTCCTCACGATTGCAACGTTTGCCGGAAGCGGCCACCAAAGCGCGGGCACATTGCCGGCTCTTTTTGTCCCACTCGACATGATCCATCTGGCTGGCATTTCAACCTGGGTCGGTGCGCTACTTGTCCTTGCTTTTATCTCTCGAGTCAATGATGTAGAAAACGAAGCTAAGAGATTTTCTCGAATGGCAACATGGTCGATGCCATTGGTTGTTGTAACCGGTGTTGTGCAGGGACTTCATTTAATGGGTGGCATTAGCACTATCACCCAGTCGAATTTTGGCAAGTTGTTGTTGCTGAAGACCATTCTGGTTGGTGCTGTCGTTCTCCTTGGCGCTAAAGCTCGTGCTCAATTGCGTACAGGTGGTTTTCCGTCTATCGCAAAGGTCATTAGATGGGAATCAACTTTGGTTGTCCTGGTTCTTGCTGTCACTTCATTAATGGTGGCGCAGTCACCAAATTCAACGGCACGTGCTTCTATTTCGTTTAGTGCCACCAAGGTGCAGAACGGCATTGTGGCGGAACTATCGGTGGTTCCCGCCGTTGTCGGTACCGCAGAAGTGCACGTCATTCTCTCGCCGCCAGGTGGATCATTGTCGCCAGTCAAAGACGTAACTGTGCAATTTGATTTACCATCGCGAAACATTCCGCCAATCCCCGTAAACATGACGGAGATAGGTCCAAATCACTGGGTCGGCATTGTGCAGTTTCCGTATTCAGGTGAGTGGACCATGAAAGCGCGAGTATCGCCGGCTCCGAACCAGACTCTCTTGTTTACGACAGACGTAACAGTGCAAGGCTAGAGCGTTCGCACAACAATGTGGTGTGGCATTGCAGTAGGGCCATCAATGAATCCGTCGCCAGTTGAGACAAAACCAAGGCGCTCATAAAACCCCATTGCACTGTCGCGTGCTCGAGCCCAGGCAACAGAAGCCTGGTGTTCATTGGCTAACGCAATACCAGCATCAATCAGTAATGCTCCAAGACCTGCACCTTGCAATTGTTCTGCCACCGCCATGCCCTTGAGCTGGATTGCAGAAATGTTCGGCACCTCTGGACATTCCTTCATAAACCATGTTGATGTTGCGATAGCAGTTCCTTCGTGAATGATTCCGAAATGAACCACGTCGGGATATGAGTCTTCCGGGTAGTTGCAGTCAGTTGCAGGGGTGCCTTTACGCAGAACAGCAACACGCAATGGCATGATGTCAGCTAACTCAACACGAGATACTTCATACGTCATGGCTGTACAGAGGCAACATGTACAGAGTTGCCGTTGTCTCGAGCACTGCGATACATCGCTTCAACAATGCGATGCGCTTCTAATGCGATAGAAAAATCAGGGAAGCCCGGTGTGCCATCAACTGCGGCTTTAACGAACGCGCCATCAGGGTTTGCGTCACCAATTGCCAATGGCGCGGTCTTTTCTAAAAGTTCGGTCCCTTCTAACGACCCTGTGGTTCCGTCGGCATTGCTCCACGTAACCGGCCCAAACCAATCGTCACCTGCAATCACAACAGTTCTATTCTCGCAAAATACTTCAACGTTGCGCAGGCTGGGGCGTGACAAGTTGTCGTGCCAAATAGTTGTCAATGTTCCGGCCGCACCGTTTGCAAAACCAATTGAAGCTGCAACGACATCTTCAATTCCCTCAATGCCATGACGATACGTTGCGCGAGCGCTGACGGACTCAACGTCACCAATGAGAAAGCGCAACATGTCAACGTCATGGATGCTGTGTTCCAATAATGTGCCAGCACCAGCTTTCGTAACATCTCCGCGCCATGTTGATTTGTAGTGCCCTTGCACGGGAATGAATTGATCATCGCGAAACACCACTGCCATGGGCGCGCCAGCTGCCGGATCTGAAATGAGTTCTTTAGCCCACAGATACGCGGGGGACCGGCGAAGGATTAAGCCGCATTGATGAGTCAATGCGCTTTCAGTAGCAGCTGCATGCATGTCACTTGCTTCACGCAGGCCGACGCTGAGAGGTTTTTCGCAGAAGAATGGTTTCGCGGCTGCAATGCATTTCTCAACAAGTGTTTGATGCTCGCTTGTCCATGTGCAGATGTAGACCATGTCGCTTGATGCAATAACTTCATCTGCCGATGCCATAACGGTACTTCCTGAAGCCTGAGCAAAAGTAGCGGCGCGTTCTGAATCAATATCGAAACATCCGCCACGAGTCAGCGGTACTCCACTGATCTTCAGCATCTTTGAATGAAAGGTAGCGATATGGCCAGTCCCAACAAAGCCAACAACGGGTGGGGTTTTGTCGTGGCTCACGAGTCGTACTCTAGTTGCAATCTGCTACTGAGAAAAGTTTGTAACATCGTTTCAATGTTGAAGAGGCTTGTACTTGTTATCGCCCTGTCTGTTCCAGTGACATCTATGGTGTCAGCATCAACCAGTCACGCTGCTGATGCAATTCCCGAGTACACCGAACTCTTGCGAGACTGCAGCGTGGCTGTTACCGGCGAGCCGTGTTATGTGACTGAAGCTGGAAGGGATGATCTAAATGTCGCAACGTTTCCTGAATGTGTGGGGGCAGTAACAAATTATTGCTACATCGCAACCGTTGATGATCAACCCGCGCCGTCATCATTAAAATTTGTTGTTCGTTTGACCTCATGGAAAACGCATGACCCCACAGAGAAGAATGCACAATACGGTTTCAATATCAACGCTTTTTACGTTCCACCTTCTCGTACCTTCGAAACGTTTAGTTATTTTGACTGGGGAAGAAAACCTCAAGATCAAAGTGCCACGGGTGGGTTGGTGGACTTGTCCGCGATTCTGTTGAAGACATCGAAGATCAAGGTTGAGATCAGATACAAGACATCAAAAATGCCTCAGTACAGTGTTGTCGTTGCTGACCAAGGGAAAATGGATTTTTCATTGTCTGGTCAAGATTTGGTCACCGTGATTGAAGGCCACCCAGCTCGGGTTGCGTTGGAATCAGATGCGCAACACATCAACTTCGATACTGAAAAGAGCGACGACACATCTCTTCTCTGGACTAATCGATGTGGCATACCGAGTATGCAATTCGTTGTCTGCAATGTCACAACGGCAGAGTCGGCTCCACTGGTGTTTTACGCTCGGTCAAGTACTTTTGTGAACTCACCAGCTGCAGATGTGCCAGGACCCATCTGGGTGTCAACCAATGCCACCTATTTCCACTTTCCCAGTCTCAGCAATAGACAACTTGAGATCAAGACGACCGCGCCGCATTTTTTACCAGACGGCACGACTCTCAATACCGGTAGTTTTACGGCATTTCTTCCCAACAAACTTCTTGAACAATGGGGAATTACTAAAACGGAAGCTGGCCTGAACAGCTCACTTGCTGCTTCAATCAAGAAGGCAGATGTCGAAACAGTTGTTGAGCGTTCTTTTGTGATCAGCGATCTGGGTGCAACGATTGTGTTTCCGTCAATTGGTTATTCATCGCCAGTAGTGAAAGTCACTGCGGTCACGGGCAATGGTTCACAAAGCGCAAACCAGGTGTATTCACAGTTGCTCGCTGGCGCAAAGGTGGGTAGCAATACAGTTACTACCACTACGGTCCCTGCGGCCAACTCTTCAAGCAAGACCGTAAAGAAAGGTTCGAGCACGTTTCTGGTTGCTCTGATTAAGACGGTAGGCAAGGGTTTCCCCACTTGGAAAGCCACCGGATTATGCAAAATCAGACTGGGAAAGCTAGTTGCTCCGACCAAAGCTGCAACATGCACACTGACGTTGACTCAAGCGAAGTACAAAACAACACCTAAACGGACGAAAAAGATAACCGTAAAAGTGAAGTAGTAGTCCCAGCGACACCTACCGATAGAGATACATTGCAAGTAACTACTAGTTACTTATGAAGCAATCATTACATCATCCACATCGGCATCATTTTGGTGGGCGCGGGTATTTCCAACGTGTGGGGCCAGGGCTCATCACTGGTGCAGCTGATGATGATCCGTCAGGAATTGGCACCTATTCACAAGTAGGTGCTGCCTTCGGATTCAAACTGTTGTGGACTACGGTTCTTGCGTTGCCGTTGGCAGCAGCGGTGCAAGAGTCCACTGCACGCCTCGGTTTGTTTTCAGGCAAAGGGCTCGCCACGCTCATCAAAGAAGAGTTTCCAAAGTGGGTGCTGTATGTGGCTCTCACTCTTGTGATTGCCGCAAACACTTTCAATATCGGGGCTGACCTCGGGTCAATGGCTGCTGCAACCCACATGATCATTCCGATTCCGCAAGTCATCCTGGTGGTGGTGTTCGCTTTGGGTATGGCTGCTTTAGAGATTGCAATTCCATATCACCAATATTCAAAAGTGTTGCGCTGGTTATGTGTGTCTCTTCTGTCATATGTAGTGGTTCTTTTCATCATCAATGTCAGTTGGTTCGATGTTCTGAATCATGTCTTAGTTCCGCGTCTTGGGTTTAACCGCCCCGAGTTAGCAGCAATGATTGCTCTCTTCGGTACAACCATTTCCCCGTATCTCTTTTTTTGGCAAACAAGTGAAGAAGTAGAAGAACGCAGGGATCATCCTGGCGACATTGGTGATGGTCTCATTCACATGCGAGCCATGCGGGGGGATGTGATTGCTGGTATGTCTTCTGGTGTTTTTGTGATGTTTGCAATCATGGTGACTTCGGCTGCAACACTTGGCGCTCATGGCATCACACAAATTGGTACTGCCGAACAAGCAGCTCAAGCTCTTGAACCACTCGCGGGGGCAATGGCTAAATGGCTCTTCACGGCAGGAATCATGGGGACAGGTTTATTGGCAGTTCCGGTTTTGGCTGGGTCAACGTCGTATGCACTGTCAGAAACTTTTGGCTGGCGTGAAGGTCTCAGTCTCAAGTTGTCACAGGCAAAAGCATTTTACATAGTGATTTTTGCATCGATGATGGTTGGGCTTTCCATGAACTTCATCGGGTTCAACCCAGTTCGTGCGCTGTACTGGTCAGCAGTATTGAATGGGCTTGCAGCTCCGCCATTGATCATCATGATTTTGCTGTTATCGCGTAAACCTCATGTACTAGGTGAACATGTCAGTGGGCGAGTGTCAACGACACTTGTTTCACTTGCTGCAATTTTCAGCACTGTGTTACCAGTGCTGTATCTCATCGCAAAGTAATTACGGAATCAGCAACACACGACCGAATGCCTTGCGGCTTTCGATGTGACGATGTGCGCCTGCAGCATCAGACAGTGGGAATGTTGAGTCAATCACCACTGTGAGTTCCTTCTTAGCGATACGTGCGACAAGACTGTCAATCATTGGATGCGTGCGCGTTGGGTTCATAGCCATTTCGGCTCCAAGGAATACTCCGGTAATTGACGCATTCTTTTGCATGATGGGCCAAATCTCTGGTGCTTTTTCTTCGCGACCCGCACGGCCCACCCAACTAATGCGGCCACGGTACGCCAACATGGCGACGCTGCCTTCCAATGTTGAACCACCGACTGAGTCTACAACTAAGTTCACACCAGCACCGTTTGTCAGCGCTAACACTTCTTTTGCTGCATCAACCTTTGTGTAGTTGATGCCGTGGTCTAATCCGAATTCTTTCAGACGCTCTAGGCGTTCATCACTTGATGCTGTTGCAAACACAGTTGCACCTGCTGCCTTTGCTAACTGAATGGCTGCAAGACCAACGCCACTTGCGCCAGCTTGAATAAGAACAGATTCGCCTGCCTTCAAACGACCAAATTCGAAGAGGCAATCATCAGCAGTACCGAATTCGATTGGTATGCCCGCTGCTTCTTGCAGTGACAAGCCGGCTGGTACAGCCCACACGGCAGCAGCGGGGACACTGATGACTTCAGCGTGTGATCCAAATCCCATAGTGGCAACAACCTGTTGTCCTTTTGTAAACGCAGTGACACCTTCGCCCACTTCACGCACAATGCCCGATGCTTGGTACCCAACGATGTGAGGCTTGGTTGCTAATGCTCCACCAGTTCGGTTCAAGGTGTCGCCGCCTTGAATTGCAATGGCGGCAACGTCAATCAGCACTCCACCTGGGCGCAATTGTGGCTCTGCCACGTCTTCGTACTTCAGGACCTCAGGTCCGCCAGTCTGGTAATAAACAGCAGCTTTCATACTGGTGACGCTACCTGTCAGCGTGTGTTTATGGTCTATTGGGCAATTCGCAATGCAAACGCAATATCAGCTCGCGGGGCTAATGGCAGAGACACTGTGTTGCCGTCGCGCACAAGCGGTCGTGTATGTCCGAGCAGCATGATGTCGCCTTGCGGAAGACCCTCGATAGTGATGCTGGCATGAGGGGAGTTACCAATAATGATTGCATAGACAATTCCGTTGCGATCTTGCGTGAGGCGAACTGTTCGTCCATCAGATGATGTCAATGACGAAACAGAATGTGGACACGTGTTGAAAATCGCCGCACCGTAAATGTTGAGCCATGCACCAATGTCACGAATGCGTTGCTGTTGCAGTTCAGGTACTTCGCCGTTGGCTGTTGGTCCAATATTGAGTAATAAGTTGCCACCATCAGCAACTGCGTTTATTAGTAACTGGATTAGTTCTTCCGATGACGCGTACGTCGAGTCGTCGTCTAACGCGTTGTATCCAAAGCTTCGTCCGATGCCGCGACATACTTCGAACTTCTTGTCTGGAAGAGTCAGGCCAGAGGAATACTCAGGCGTGATGTAGTCGGCATGCGTTGTGCCGGTTGCGACACCGATCATGTCAAACCGATCATTCACTACACCGTCTGGGTTGTGATTGAAATATTCGGCCATGAATTGCATTGCAGCAGCGCCGCCACCTGGCCAACCGACGTCGTTCCACAACAAGTCAGGGCTGTATCGCTGAATCAGTTCACGGTAGTGAGCAGTTGCATATTCGGCGTATTCATCTGTCTGTGGTGTGGCAAGAAACATACTGAGCCACCCGTTGTACCCGAGGCCTTGAAATGTGACATCAAGTCCGCCGCAGTAGTAAAGGCCTATGCGCATGCCGGCGTTGCGTGCCGCTTCACACGCTTCTCCCACTAAGTCGCGTGGTGATGTGTATGCGGGTCCTTTTATGGGGTTATGTACAGAAGTAGGCCACATAATCGCGCCGTCAATATGGCGAGTACCCATAACGCAATATTTTGCACCTGATGCCTGAAACAATTCTTGCCACGCACTTGGGTCCCATTGTTGAGACTCTGTAAAGAACTCAGTAACAAACTCGTCGTATGGCTTGTCGCCATAAACCTCAGCATGATGTTTCTGTACAGAAGAGCCTTCGATAGCAAGTGAGTTCACATACCACTCGGCATAGGGCGATTCACGAAATGCAGTTTCTTCTCCGTATTTGGTTGTCTGCTCGAACAAGTCCTCTGACAATGGCGCATAGGCCGGGACAGAAGCCGGATACCAGTGAATGAAAATGCCGAACTTGGCATCTTCAAACCATTGCGGTAGTTCACGTGTCTGTAGCGACTCGAATGTTCCTTCGAACGGTTTCATCACCCCACACTATTCGCGGGAAAAGGTGACCTCAGTGTTCAGACGGTCAGTGGCTTTGCTAGACGCAACGTAGCGAGTTCCGATGGGGCAGAAAGCCCAGCGAGTGCAATATCAAAATCTGGCAATTCGTACACATCGCCGTCATCAGTGATCATGATAAACCTGTCGAAGTTTGCAAGAAATGTGCGGTCGTGGCTCACTGCAATGACAGTTCCTTCGAAACCTTCGATGGCGCGTTCGAGTGCTTCAGAGGAATCAATGTCAAGGTTGTCGGTTGGCTCATCAAGTAGCAACACGTTGTGACCCGCAAGTTCAAGGCTCAAAATTTCAAGTCGCGCCTTTTGCCCACCAGACAATGTTTGGAATTCTTGGCGAGCGTTGTTGCGCAGACCATAACGGGCAAGTGCTCCCATTGACTTTTGTTCATCACTCAATTTGTCGCGAACAATTTCAATACATTCACGTCCGTGGAACTCTGGTCTGTCGTTTACTTGATTGAACATGCCCACTGATGTACGAGGCCCGAACGTGATGTCTCCCATCAGGCCTTCTGCCTTGCCGTTTAACGCGTTAAGAAGGTGAGTCTTTCCGGTTCCGTTCGGGCCAATCAGCCCGAGGCGCTCACCAAAATGCACTTCGTCGGAAAAAGGCATGAACAATTCACCAATGGCAACGGACTCAAACTTCACTACGCGCCGCGCCGAGTCTGCGCCGCGGAAGCGAACATAAATCTGCTGGTCGGGCACTGGCGGAGGCGGCGGACCAGCTTTCACGAATTTTTCCCAGCGAGTTTCAGCACCATTTGCTTTCGTGGCGTTCTTAAAGTTTTGTGCAGCGCGCTGTTTCATGATCTTCATGTGATGAAACAGTCGGCGCTCTTCATCGTTCCAACGCTTTAGGTCATCACCAAGTAGTTCTTGACGCTTCTGCCGTGCTTCAGGAAAGGTTACGTATGAACCACCGTGCACCCATGCACCAGACCCTTCAACAGCGATGATCTTTGTAGCAACGCGCTCTAGCAATGTGCGGTCATGGCTCACCATGAGAATGGTGCTCTTGCATGCCTTGATCTGTTCCTCTAGCCACCCACGCGTAGGAATATCAAGGTAGTTATCCGGTTCGTCAAGAAACAACACATCGGCGCCTGAGGTGAGTAACAAGTCAAGGACAAGGCGTTTGCGTTCTCCACCAGATAGTTGGCTCACTAAACGCGTCGCAAAGTTGTCAACGGGTGTCTTCACGCTGCGTTGTGCTGACGCAGCCCACTGAGTCTCAAGGTCGTACCCGCCGAGGTCACCCCAATCGCCAAGAGCTTCTGCATATTTCATGCCGTCGTCTTCGCCGCTCATCATTGCTTTTTCAGCTGCAAAGAGTTTCTTTCCGGCTTCGCGCAATGCAATCGGTGCAACTTCAATCAACATGTCGCGCAAACTGTCATCGGGCTTGCTCATGCCAACGTCCTGAGTCATCTGCAGAAACGTGCCGCCAATACTGAACTCACCATCATCGGCTTCATATTGACCCGTAAGAATTTTGAGAATTGTTGATTTACCAACACCATTGGGTCCAACGATCGCTGCGTGTTCGCCAGGGGAGACGCCAAAGCTGACATCGAAGAACAATTGGTCTGCACCAGGGGGCGAATAAGCCAATTCAGATACAACAACACTGCTCATGTTTAGCTTCCTAGTTCCTCGGTGAGTTCTAACCACTGTGTTTCAAGTGATTCGATTGTTGTTTGCAGTGCAGCAAGCTCTTCGCCCAACGCGGCAAGTTTCTTGTGGTCGTTTCCAGCGTCGGCAATATCTTGATACAACGCAGTCTGGCGCGTCGTGCGCTTTGTCATGTCTTTTTCAACATTCGCAATCAGTCTGTTCAGCGTGCTGGGGCTACGAGAGGATTTTTGCTTCGCTGGTTTTGTGGATGACGAACGCTGGTTCGGCGCAGAACGTGGAGTAGTGGTGCGTGCAGATCGTTGCTTCAACCATGTTGCAACTCCACCAGGCACCAATGCAGCGCCGCCTTCACCGTCAAGCGCCAAAATCTCTTCCACAGTGCGGTCAATAAATGCACGGTCGTGACTG
>WLSJ01000044.1 GCA_009705865.1 Actinomycetota bacterium
TTGTAAACCCAGACGTCGCAGTTATTACGAACATTGCACTTGATCACACTGAATTTGCCGGACCAACATTGGCTCATATCGCAACAGAGAAAGCCGGCATCATAAAACCAGGCTGTGTTGCAATTATTGGCGAAGTGAACGAAGACCTTCGTTCAATATTTGCTGCCGAGCCATGCGAAGAGATGCTCGTGCGCGGTGAACAATTTGACGTTGTAGATAATCATCTCGCGTTAGGTGGCCGTTCGATACACATCAGCACTCATCGTGCTGAGTACCTCGATTTGTTTGTTCCATTGCATGGGTGGCATCAAGGCGATAACACAGCCGTGGCAATTGCTGCAGTCGAAGCATTCTTTGGTTCAGCTCTTGACATTGAAACAGTGCAAGAAGGATTAGCTGGGGTATTGATGCCTGGTCGATTTGAAGTTGTTGGTCATCAACCGCTTGTGATTTTGGATGGCGCACACAATGCCGCTGGTGCTGATGTGTGTTCCAGTGTGTTCTTCGAAGACTTTGATCCACATGGTCGTCGTATTTTGGTGGTCGGAGCTCTCGGTGGTCGAGACATCAGCGACACGCTGTCAGCTTTGAAGGTCGATGAATATGAAATGGTGATCTGTTGTACGGCTCCGTCTCCTCGGGCCAGGCCAGCACGCGAGATTGCGGATGTGGCTCGGTCAATGGGGTGTTCCGAGGTTGTTACAGCGGACACTGTCGAGAGGGCCTGCGACATTGCCCTTGCTGATGCGACCAGCGATGATGCCATTTTGATAGCGGGCTCCTTGTACGTGGTGGGAGCTGCCAGAACCCATCTCCGTCGCGTTTTACCCTGACAGGGCTTGACTACAGGGGCAATCGAACGCTCCTGGCGTAGCCTGTAGGGCATGTCAGATCGCACCCTTGTTTTGTTGAAGCCCGATACCGTTGAACGTGGCCTTGTCGGGGCCATTTTGTCTCGATTCGAAACCAAGGGCCTGCGTATTGCCGCCATGGAACTTCGTACTCTTGATGCCGCGATCCTTGCGCGTCACTATGAAGAGCACGTAGGCAAAGGGTTCTACGCAGAACTTGTTGCCTTCATGGGTCGTGGCCCAGTTGTGGCTCTTGCCATTGAAGGCCCTGAAGACACATGGGAAATTGTTCGCACCATGATGGGCGCAACCAACCCACGCAAGGCTGATCTTGGCACCATCCGTGGTGACTACGGAACACTCTTTACTGAAAACCTTGTCCATGGTTCTGATTCAGCCGAATCAGCCGCCCGCGAGCTTGGAATCTTCTTTCCCGCCCTCTAAGGCGCGGGTAGTTAGCATTTCTGCGGAGCTGGCGTTTGCGCGTCAGTTCGGGGAGATCTTTTTATGAGTCGGAATAATCCTCTGTCAATGGGGCGAGATATCGCAATCGACCTCGGCACTGCCAATACTTTGGTGTACGTGCGCGGTCAGGGAATTGTTCTGAACGAACCGTCAGTTGTTGCAATTGATATGCGTGACGGCAAACCTGTTGCGGTTGGTTGGGAAGCAAAGCGCATGTTGGGGCGCACGCCCAAACATATTGAAGTAATTCGACCATTAAAAGATGGTGTTATTGCAGACTTCGATGTGTGTGAAAAAATGCTTCGCTATTTCATTCAGCGCGTTACCACTAGTCGTTGGAGCAAACCACGCATGGTTATCTGTGTTCCATCAGGAATTACCGGTGTTGAGCAACGCGCAGTGCAAGACGCAGCAGAATATGCAGGCGCTCGTCGTCCAGTTCACATTATTGAAGAACCAATGGCGGCTGCGATTGGCGCAGATTTGCCCGTGCATGAACCAAGCGGCAACATGATTGTTGATATCGGTGGTGGAACAACAGAAGTTGCTGTTATTTCACTTGGCGGCATTGTTGTTGCACAAAGCGTGCGAGTTGCTGGTGACGAATTAGATGAAGCCATCGTTGCCTACGTTCGTGCTGAATTTTCGTTGGATATCGGAATCAATACTGCTGAAGAGATAAAGATTCAAATGGCATCTGCGTGGCCTTTAGCGCAGGAATTAACTGCTGATGTTGGCGGGCGAGACACGGTTTCTGGCTTGCCGCGCACGGTAGAGCTGACTTCAGCAAACGTTCGCGACGCCATTGCAGAACCAATTGCTGCCATTATTGACTCTGTGAAGTCAACTCTTGATAGAACGCCACCTGAATTGGCTGCAGACATTATGGATCGTGGCATCTATTTGTCGGGAGGCGGCGCGTTGTTGTCAGGTATGACTCAGCGAGTGACTCATGAAACTGGCATGCCGTGTTATGTCGCTCCAGATCCGTTGTATGCGGTTGCTATCGGTTCAGGTCGTGCACTTGAAAATATCGAAGCGATGCGCGGAATGATGTCCTTCCCAGGACTCGACCAGCAGTAGAAACATTTCCGTGGCGGACTTCTCCTTCACGCGTCGCCGGGCGATTCTCCTGCTGTCGCTTACTTCTGTGATTCTCATCACGATGGACATGCGCGGAAGCTCCGTGATTAATTTCACGCGTTCAGCGTTCGGAGTCGTGTTTCGTCCCATCGAAAGTGCAACAAAAGTTGTCACGCGTCCAATCGGAAATGCATGGAATGGTATTACTCATTACAACGATGTTGTGAAAGAGAATCATCGGCTAAATGACCTCGTCGCATTTAATGAGGGGTCAACGATCTCGGCAATCGCAAGTGTGCGAGAGGCTCAAGAATTGCTGTCGTTGAACGGTCTGCCAACGCTTGCCGGAATCGCATCGTGCACAGCCCAGGTTGTTGGGCAATCTCCTTCGAACTTCACACAAACTGTCGAGATCAACCGAGGTTCAGAGTGCGGGCTGAAAGTTGGAATGCCGGTTCTTAATGCGGCCGGAATGATTGGCAAAATCACTGACGTTTATAACAAGCGCAGTGTGGTTATGTTGCTGACAGACCCTGGTTATTCATTGGCCGTGAAGGTGGTAAATCTTCCGCCACCAACAACGACAACAATTCCTAGCGGGAATGAACCAACGGTCACGACGACGACCAGCACGACAACCACCACTCTTCCTAAAGTCACAACTACAACAGGCATTCCCGGCTTTGTTCCCGGAAACACAGTTGCGACATCATCAACTCTTGCGCCATTGCCTGGTGAAGTCACACTGCCGCCAGGCGATGTAGGGCCGAACCAACCTGGAAAATCTACTAATTCTCAAATCACAGTTCCGCCCGGGTTAGATGTTCCGTTGCGTGAGACCGGTGCGTTAGAAGGCAGAGGCATTTCGCGAAATCCGATTGTGCGATTTATCGAAAATCAACCGCGATTTGGAGCTGTACGTATTGGTGCTCCGATTATTTCTGCTGGCGGTGCAACGTCACTTGCGCCTCCTGACATTGTGATTGGTTCAGTTAGTCGAGTAGTGAATAGAACAGGAACTCTTGGCCCGATATTGGAAGTGACACTTGCTGCCAACTTAAAGAACCTGAACTTCGTGAGAATTTTGTTGTATCAACCAACATCAGAACGGGTGAAGACCCCATGATCGAAAGAATTTTGCTCTTTGCAGAGAATCGTTACGCACGGCTCGTACTAGTGGGACTGATGTTTCTTGGTGTGCAGACAACAGTGTTCAATGACATGCGCCCATTTGGTGTGTGCTTGCAAATCATGGTTCTGCTCGCTGTATCGGCCGGACTTGCACGTGGCTCAGACACCGGCGCTATTGCAGGGTTCATTATTGGGTTGTTGTACGACATGGTGCTTACAACGCCTATGGGTTTGTGTGCTGCTGTGTTTGCCATGGTGGGGTATCTCGCCGGAATCGGTCAGTCGCTTGTGTATGCGCCCACCTGGTGGTCTCGTATGTTGCTAGGTGCAGGTGCAAGTGCCATCGGAATGATCTTGTTACCAATCGCGTTTACTTTGACTGGTGCTACAGGGATATTGAATGCGCATGTTCTGTGGGTGGCACTGATTGTCGGATTGTTTAATGCAGTGCTTAGCATTCCCACCGAGCGCTTATGTCGGTGGGCGCTTACTGAGCCCGTGGCTGTTCGATAATGGCTCGCGAAGGCGGCATGTCGCGCCTGGCGATTCTTCTTACGGTCGCCATGGTGATGGGGTCACTACTGACTGTTCGTTTGTGGTTTCTACAAGCAGTAGATGCACCAGGGTTAGAGCAGCGAGTACAAGAAGTACGTACGCGAACAGTGAAACTCACAGCAGAACGTGGCCGGATATTTGATCTGAAGGGTCGAATTATGGCTGACAACGAACGATTGTTGACCATCACGATTGACAGAGCGGTGATAGCAAAGCCTCTTGATCGTCAGCAAATGTGGAATCGGCTCTCCGGAGCCTTGAAGACGTCAGTACAAGAACTCGAAGACCGGTTCGTTTCAAAGCGTTACAACCAATTACAGCCCCTCCCGTTGAAAGAAGATGTATCTGAAGAGTTAGGAATCTTCCTGCGCGAACGCTCAGAGGATTATCCGGGTATCGATATTGCTGAAACATGGCGTCGTGAATATCCGTACGCACCGATGGCGAGCCATGTGCTCGGATTCTTAGGGGCAATTCGTAAAAGCGAAACGACCTATTATAAGAATTTGGGTTACGACCCTGATGCGCGAGTTGGGCAATTCGGTGTTGAACAAACGTATGAGTCTGTCCTTCGTGGCAAGTCTGGGTATGTCAAATACGAAGTTGATTCACGCGGTCGAATTTTGCGATTGATTGAACGAAAAGAAGCAATTCCGGGAAATGATCTGCAGTTGTCGATCAATCTTGATATTCAACAGTTCACAGAGCAGGCATTGCAGAACGAACTCCTTGTTCGTCGGCGTACTGAAGCCCCAACAGTTTTGTCCTTTGGTCAACCAGATCCTGCGTATCCGGAAATTACGTATTACAAGGCACCTGCCGGATCATCAGTCGTGCTTAATCACGAAACTGGTGAAGTGGTTGCTATGGCGAGCTACCCGAACTTTGATAACCGATGGTTTAACGCTGGTATTTCATCGGACAAGTTTGCAGAACTATTTCCAACGACCAAAGACCCTGATCAATCCATTCTTGTAAACAGGGCGATATCTGGTCGATACAACCTCGGATCAGCCTTTAAGCCGTTTGTGGCATTTGCTGCATTGAATACCGGACAATTAGCAGGCGGCACCAAATATATTTTGAAAGATCAGGGCACCTACAAGTTGGAGAGTATTCCGGACGAACGTTGTCAGGTAAACGTCAAATGTGTTTTCAAAAATGCAGTGTGTGGAAATGGTGCACCGTGTAAGTACGGACCAATCAATGTTGTCTCTGCACTAGCGATATCTTCTGACGTGTTTTTCTACAAAATTGGTGAACAGATTTTTACTCAACGTGGCAACAAGCCCGTATTGGAAGAGCAGGTTCGATTGTTCGGGTTTGGTGAACCGACAGAAATCGATTTGCCATATGAATTCATCGGCACAATCCCCAGCAAAGATTTAAAGCAGCGATTAGCCGCCAGCAACGCGATTGCGAAAGAAGAAGGCAAGGGCTACTACGTCGGAGACAACGTGCAGTTCTCGATTGGACAAGGTTTGCTGTCATCATCGCCTTTGCAGTTGGCTGTTGCCTACGGCACGTTGGCTAATGGAGGCAAAGTAATGCGCCCTCGCGTTGTGCACGCCATATGGGCACCAGGAACTCCTAATGGTAAATCGGGAAGAGTTGATTTCAGCCAGGGCACTCTTTTGCAGAACTTTGGTGAGCCACAAGTGGTGCGAGATATTGGAGCCCGGCCAGAAGTTGTTGATCCCATTGTGCGTGGATTGACTCGCGTGGTTACCGGGCCCGGTGTGCGTTCCGACATTTACCACTCAACGACGGGTGAGAAGTTGTTCCGCTCGTATCCGTATAGGTCGTTGCCTATTGCTGGTAAAACCGGAACTGCTCAAGGTGCTGGCAATTTGCCTTGGAATGACTCGTCAGTTTTTGGCGCTTTTAGTAAAGACCCGAAACAGCCGTATACAACCGTTGCCTATTTGGAAAAAAGCGGATACGGATCTCGAGCTGCAGCACCAGTAGTGAAATGCATTTTCACCGCTCTGGCCGGCAAGATAACTGTCGCCCAAGCTGTACCTGCAGACCCATTAGACCTCGCCAGTTTTGCTGTGGCGTCTCCTCAATTGTTGCCGAACCCAATGTGTCTCGTTGGTGTTGGATCATCGGTGCGTGACTAATGAGTAGAACTTTTTTTGTTCGTCGTCCAGATTCTGGTCTTGGGAATATCAAGAGGGGATTTGCTGCGCCCACTCGCAACATTGACTGGATTCTGATGGCGGCTGTTGGTGCGCTCACCATTATCGGTGCGTTCATGATTTATTCCGCCACTCGAATGAGACTGTTAAATCGTGGAGTCGACCCTTTTCAGGTAGTGCAACGCCAGATTGTGTTTGTGGTGATCGCGATTGTCGTGATGGTTGTTGTGATGTGGATTGATTATGTGCAGTTACGTGGCAATGCTGAAATGTTCTACGCGATCACAATGCTTCTGTTAATTCTTGTGTATGTAGCGGGAGCAGTTAAAGGTGGCGCTCGGTTGTCATTTGATGTGGGGCCAATTTCAATCCAACCGTCAGAGCTAGCAAAGGCGACTTCGTTACTACTTCTCTGTGGGTTTTTGTCTGAAGAAGACGGCAACGATTTGCCGTATGAACGTTTCATTCAGGCGCTCTTCATTATTGGTATTCCGGTTTTTCTCGTTGGTATTGAACCTGACCTTGGTTCTGCGTCTGTATTGGTCGCAGCAGCGATGGGAGTGCTTCTCGTTGCTGGCGCACGTATGCGTTACATCGTCCTTATTACTTCCATCGCAGTGTTCTCTGTGATTAGCGGCGTGGTCTCTGGCATTGTGAAGGATTATCAATTACGCCGAATCACAGGCTTTCTGAATCAGAACTCTGACTCTGCAAGTTTGCAGCAACTTATTTTGCAGGTGCGCTTTGCAAAACGAGCGGTGGCGACAGGTGGGTTCTTCGGTAAGGGGTATTTGTCTGGACCGCTCACAAACGGTGCCTTCATCCCTGTTCAGTCAACCGACTTCATCTTTTCGGCAGTGGGAGAGCAATTTGGCATGGTCGGGGGAGGCATTGTTCTTGGCCTTTTCGCCATTGTGCTGTGGCGTGTGTATCGCACTGCTCAGCTCTGCCAGGACAGACTCGGAACATTGCTTTGTGCCGGTGTCTTCACCATTATCTTGTGGCAAGGCTTCCAAAACATTGGAATGACCATGGGAATCACCCCAGTTTCAGGGGTTCCGCTGCCCTTTGTGTCGTATGGAGGATCTCATACGGTGGCCTTTGCCATCATGATTGGGCTGGTCCAGAGCGTCCATATGCGGCGGTTCAGGTAGTTCGGGGGGCTATCCTTAGAAATGGCCGAGGATCGGTTGCGCCACTTCTTGGCTGCACCCAGATCCGCATGGCGCGCTTCACAGTGCGACGTGAGAAGGGAATTTCATGGACACGAACGGTTCTGCCGATCATTCGACTCAGGCAAATACAGATCATCAGCACTCAGGTGCAGACGGCCAGACTGGCCCAAAAAAGCGTCGCAGAGGCTCGCGTGGCGGTAAAAACCGCAATAAGTCCACTGATGGTTCTTCGTCTGGCTCACCTGAACCCAAGGGTCCAGGAGCTCGTCCTGCCGGCCAAATAGCTGACCCAAATCGTAAGCCACAGATTGGCGACACTCGTCCGTCGGCTGCGCCGGCACCGGCTGCCAGTTCAAATGGTGAGTCATCTGGCAACAAGAAGCGTCGTCGCGGTGGGCGTGGTAAATCACGTTCGAGTGGTGGACCAATCCTTCGTGGCCCTGAAGCTGACGCTGAAATTATCGAGCGTCGTAAAGGCCGTGAGCGCAATGGTCGTCCTGTTGGCCGATATCAGATGTGCGTGCAAGTTCGTGACGGAGTGACTCAAGTAGCGGTCATGGAAGGTCGCAGCCTGATGGAGCATTACGTCAGTCGTCCTTCAGATGATGTTGGTCAGATTCACGGAAACATCTACCACGGGCGTGTACAAAATGTTCTTCCGGGTATGGAAGCTGCATTCGTTGATATCTCGACGCCGAAAAATGCTGTTCTCTATCGCGGTGACGTGCAATACGACCCTGAAGATGTCGAAACAAAAGACACTGCGCGAATTGAACAAATTTTGCGTTCACGTCAAATGATTTTGTGCCAAGTTACAAAAAACCCAATCGGAGCTAAAGGCGCCAGACTCACTCAAGAAGTGTCTCTGCCCGGTCGTTTCGTTGTGTTGATTCCGAACTCAAAGACATACGGCATCTCAAAGCGCCTCGCTGATACTGAACGTCGTCGTCTTCGTCACATTCTTGATCGTGTGAAGCCAGCTCATCACGGCGTCATTGTGCGTACGGCTGCGGAACATGCAACAGAACATGAACTCACAGCTGACATGACTCGCTTGTTAGAAGAGTGGGCAAAGATCGAAGAAGCTGCAGCCAAGTCAACGGGGCCCGAATTGTTGTACCGCGAACCAGAACTTGCTGTGCGCACCATTCGTGAAGAGTTCAATGCCGAATATCGCAGCGTCCTTATTGATGACTGGGCTCTCTATGAAGAAGTTCATGGGTATGTGTCGGCGTTTAACCCGGAACTTGCAGATCGCATCGAATTCTTTGATCGTGAATCTGAACCCATTTCATTGTTCGAGACTCAACATGTTCACGAACAACTGCATAAGGCGTTAGATCGCAAAGTATGGCTGCCATCTGGAGGATCGCTCATCATCGAGCACACAGAAGCCCTGACCGTGATCGACGTCAACACCGGCAAAAACGTCGGAACTTCAAACCTTGAACAAACGGTGTTCCAGAACAACCTCGAAGCTGCAGAAGAAGTGGCACGTCAGTTGCGCCTTCGCGATATTGGCGGAATCATCGTCATTGACTTCATTGACATGGAAATCAAGGACAATCGCCGCAAGGTCATCGATTCGTTCCGCCAGGCTCTCAGTCGCGACAAGACCCGTACTCAGGTCTTTGACATCTCTGAGCTTGGTCTCGTCGAGATGACCCGTAAACGAATCGGGGAGGGCTTGTCCACGGCCTTTGCTATCGAGTGTCCAGAATGTGCTGGCCTTGGCTTCAAGGTCGATTTCGGCCTTCTCGACTAAGTATTTCCTCATTCCCCCGAAAACATTGGTTCCGCGATTGTCGGAACCCCTTCCCGCAGATAGGTTTAACCCCGCTATGTACGCAGTAATCGCCTCAGGTGGCAAACAAGAAAAAGTCTCAAAGGGCCAAAAGGTCCAGCTTGAGCTCTTGCATGTCGAAGACGGTACCGAGGTCTCCCTCACACCCGTTCTCCTCGTTGATGGCACCACGGTGCTTTCAACTCCCGACCAACTGAAGGGTGCATCTGTCAAAGGTCGCGTCATCGGTACCGAAAAGGGAGTGAAGATCAACGGCTTCACGTACAAAAAGCGCACCAACCAGCGTCGTCGCTTTGGTCACCGCCAGCAATATTCTCTTGTTGAAATCACATCCATCGCGAAAGGCTGATCAACCATGTCAAAGACTAAAGGCGGCGGTTCTACACGTAACGGCCGCGACTCAAATGCACAACGACTTGGCGTGAAGGTGTTCGACGGAACACTCATCACAGCAGGCACCATTCTTATTCGTCAACGCGGCACTCGTACCCACCCGGGCAAGAATGTCGGTATTGGCAAAGACGACACACTGTTCGCAATGGTGAACGGCAACGTGAAGTTCGGCGAGCGTAAAGGCCGCAAAATTGTCGACGTTCTTCCAGTTGCAGCACCTACTGAATAACTAAGAACTACATATCTTTCAAAAGGCACACCTTCGGGTGTGCCTTTTGCGTTTCCGGAACCTAATTGCCAAACAACAACGTGTCGATGCCCTGTGGCAGTTTGTCGGCTGGGTAATCAAGAAGAGTGACAGCTTGTCGACATGCAAAGCGGTCAGTCATGCCCCCGACGTAAGTGACTGCTTCGGTGATGGCTTCTGGGGAACCAGGATCAAAAGGATTCTCGTGCCACGCCGGAAGCAGCAGCGGTGTTGTGATGTAGTGATCAATAAGCGATCGCAACATGCTGATAACACTGTTGGCCTGAGCTTTCGATTCAGGTCGGTCATAAATGGATTCGTAATTGAATTGACGAAAAAGAGACAAGGCTTCTGCAATATCAGGGACCATGCCGATGCGGCCTGTGTGCGCGGTGGCGTTGATCATGCCGGTGATGAAAGCACCAAGTTGTTCGCGCCTAGTTGTGCCGCAACGTTCACGCACAATGCGGGGCAATTGATGTGGATCAACAATGCCGGCGTCGACGGCGTCTTCGAAGTCGTGGCATACGTAGGCAATGCGGTCAGCCCAACTAACAACTTCTCCCTCTGCGGTTTGTGGCGCCGGACGAGACCAACTGTGATTGCGAATTCCATCGAGTGTTTCGGTACATAAGTTGAGAGGAACAAGCACTTTGTCTGCTCCCCACACTGCATGGTCGTAGCCACCATCGATATACGGAGAGAGGGCGTCTTCGCTGGCATGACCACCAGGGCCGTGTCCGCAATCGTGACCAAGTGCCATGGCTTCTGTGAGTGCCACATTGAGTCGTAGAACACGAGCGATTGAGACAGCAACTTGAGCGACTTCAAGAGCATGCGTGAGCCGAGTGCGTTGATGATCGTCAGGGAAGACAAAAACTTGGGTCTTACCCGCAAGTCGACGGAATGATGAAGCGTGCAAGATGCGGTCGCGGTCGCGTTCGAAACAGGTGCGATAGGGGTCTGGCTGTTCAGCGATGGCTCGATTGCCTGGGCCGACAGATTGAGTAGCTAACGGAGCGAGGGAGCCAGATAACGCAATTTCACGCGAAGAGCGATCAGCGATGTCAGTTGTGCCTATGCCAGCCCAAGAATCAGCGTGGGCGACGGTGATGCCCAAGGCAGCATCAAACCCTGACATGGTGGAGACCCACGTCTGGCCGCGATCGGATGGCGATTCTTTTTCCACGTCTCCACGATAGGTGAGTGGTGTGTCGCCGAGATGCACGACATTGCGCCAGTAGCCTTGAGTGAGTCTTATGAGTGTTTTTGTCGACGAAGCCCAACTGAATGTCAAAGGCGGCCAGGGCGGAGCTGGCTGCGTGGCGTTTCGTCGTGAAGGGCCAGAAGCTATGGGTGGCCCTAATGGTGGCGATGGTGGCAAAGGCGGAGACATCTGGCTTGTTGCAGATCGAAATGTTGCCTCTCTTCTTGCTTTTAGAGATCATCCGCATCGTCGCGCTAAAGACGGTGTTCACGGAAAAGGGAAAGACCTGCATGGTCGTCGCGGTGAAGACTTAATCATTGCAGTACCTGAAGGAACAGTTGCTCGTGATATGTACACCGGTGAAGTGTTGGCAGACCTTGTGAATCATGGCGACAGATGGATGGCATCACCTGGTGGTCGCGGTGGTCGCGGAAATGCAAAGTTTTTTAATAACAGACGTCGTGAGCCGACGTTTGCAGAACAAGGTGAAGAAGCAACCGAGCGTTGGTTGAAACTTGAACTGAAACTAATGGCAGACGTTGCGTTGGTTGGTTTTCCGAACGCCGGAAAGAGCACATTTATTAGCACGGTGTCGGCAGCGAAACCAAAGATTGCCAACTATCCATTCACTACTCTTGAACCTCATCTTGGTGTTGTGCGCATTGACGACACAACAGAGTTCATTATGGCTGACATACCTGGCTTGATTGAGGGTGCAAGCGAAGGACGTGGGCTTGGGCATCAGTTCTTGCGACACATAGAACGTGCGCGTGTCTTGTGTTATCTCATCGACCTCGTCGCTCTTGATGGTGTATCTCCCGATGATCAACTGCGCATCCTGCAGCACGAAGTCGGAAATTATCGTCCAGACCTTCTCGAGCGGCCATTTCTAATTGTCGGAACAAAGACAGACAGTATTGATGCCGAGACTCTTGCAGCATGGCCTCACCCTTCAATGTCTGCCATCACAATGACAAATGTTCGCACCATCATCGGATCACTTGCTCAACAGGTCAAGTACGCCCGAGAAGCAGAGCCCACGGTTGAAGCCACCATCATTATGCGACCAGACTCTGAGCATGCGTGGGTCGAGCAAATGGGAGAAAACGAATACCGCATCCATGGCCGCAACGCAGAACGGGTGGTTGCGCTGAACGATGTCACCACGCCAGTTGCCTTGAACTACATCGATGAGCGGTTCGCCAAGCTCGGAATCCCCAAATTGCTGTCAAAAGCAGGGGTTCGAGAGGGCGATGTGGTGTGGGTTGCGCAATTCAGTTTCGAATTCGTGCCAGAAGTGT
The DNA here is from genome assembly GCA_009705865.1 of Actinomycetota bacterium. Lineage (GTDB taxonomy): Bacteria > Actinomycetota > Acidimicrobiia > Acidimicrobiales > Ilumatobacteraceae > UBA2093. The sequence continues at coordinate 12,354 of WLSJ01000044.1, forward strand.
GATGCTGTAGCGATGCGCGTCGTCGTCAAAGTGGGAACTTCATCCCTCACGAACTCAGAAGGTCACATCAGGACCGAAGTTATCCAGTTGGTGTCTGCTCAATTGGCTGCTGCTCGAGCAGCCGGCCATGAAGTGTTATTGGTGACATCAGGCGCCGTTGCGTCGGGTGTTGCTGGGCTAGGCCTTGCAGAGCGTCCAAGTGATGTGTTGTCGTTGCAGGCGTTGTCGGCAGTGGGGCAACCACAGTTAATGGCTGCGTACAACAATGCGTTGCAACATTTTGCACTTGTTGGTGCACAAGTGTTGTTAGTTCCTCACGATTTTGTTGATCGTCAACAGTATCTCCATGCACGAGACACAATCGGTCGACTATTGGACCTGGGTTGCATTCCCATCATCAATGAGAACGATGCAATTGCAAATAATGAAA
>WLSJ01000045.1 GCA_009705865.1 Actinomycetota bacterium
AACCTTGCACGCGGTGAGGCATACACACAAGAAGCACCAACATTGTGGGACGTTGATTTTCGCACTGCAGTTGCACAAGCTGAATTAGAAGATCGTGATCGCCCCGGCGCGTACCACACCATCGCATTTCACAAATCAGATGGTTCTGGCGATGTTCTCATCGACACAACACGTCCGGAACTATTGCCTGCATGCGTTGCGTTAATTGCACACCCTGATGATCTGCGTTATCAGCCACTATTCGGAAAAACAGTGCGCACACCTTTGTTCAATGTTGAAGTACCGGTGTTTGCACATCCACTTGCGCAGATTGACAAGGGCACAGGCATTGCAATGTGCTGTACGTTCGGTGACCTCACTGACGTCATTTGGTGGCGTGAGCTGCAATTGTCAATGCGCGCAATCATTTCTCGTGATGGCCGCATTGTTGGTGAAGCGCCTAGTGGTCTCACCGACCCTACTGGTCTCGCACATTACGCATCACTTGTTGGTAAATCAGCCAAGCAAGCACAAACTGCAATCGCCGAAATGCTCAGCACATCGGGCGAGATGATTGGTGAACCACGCGCCATTACGCACCCAGTCAAGTTTTATGAAAAAGGTGATCGCCCATTAGAGATAGTCACTAGTCGTCAGTGGTATATCCGCAATGGCGGACGTGACGCTGCACTGCGTGATGCACTGCTTGCGCGTGGCGCTGGATTGCATTGGCTTCCTGATCACATGCGTCATCGCTATTCCAACTGGGTGGAAGGCCTCAACGGTGACTGGCTCGTTAGTCGTCAACGTTGGTTCGGCGTGCCAGTACCCGTGTGGTACCCGCTTGATGCTCACGGTGAAACGATGCATGATTCTCCGCTTGTGCCAGATGAATCTTTATTGCCAATTGACCCCAGCACCGATGCCCCTGCCGGTTACACAGAAGTACAACGCGGACAGCCTGGTGGCTTCATTGGTGACCCCGATGTCATGGATACGTGGGCAACCTCTTCACTGACTCCGCAAATTGCTGGCAAATGGAAAGACGACAACGACTTGTTCGAGCGCGTATTCCCATTTGATGTGCGACCACAAGGCCACGACATTATTCGTACATGGCTGTTTTCCACCATGGTTCGATCGCACTTCGAACATGACGTTGCGCCATGGTCTCACGTTGCGTTGTCTGGTTGGATTCTTGACCCAGACCGCAAGAAGATGTCGAAATCAAAAGGCAATGTTGTAACACCAGCTGATTTATTCGATTCATATGGCAGTGACGCAGTGCGGTACTGGGCAGTCGGTGCTCGCCCTGGTGTTGATACAGCATTTAGCGAAGACCAAATGAAAGTCGGCCGCAAGCTAGCAACCAAATTGTTGAACGTGTCAAAGTTTGTACTTGGTATTGGTGAAGTTGCTGACGATGTTGTGCCGACCGAAGCAATTGACGTTGCAATGTTGCATCGCCTTGCTGGTGTGGTTGACGAAGCGACTGCTGCATTCGAAGCTTTTGACTATGCACGTGTTCTCGAGCGCACTGAAGAATTCTTTTGGTGGTTCTGTGACGACTATGTGGAATTGGTCAAGACTCGCGGGTACCTCAGCCACACAGAAGAAGGCGCAATGTCCGCTCGCGCCGCATTACGCCGCGCACTGTCAATCTTGCAACGCCTCTTGGCGCCTCTACTCCCCTTCGTCACTGAAGAAGTATGGAGCTGGTGGCAATCAGGCTCAGTGCATCAATCGCAATGGCCAACTGCCAGTGATCTGACTCGTGGACTTTCTAGCGGTCCGAATGAAGAGCTGCTCGATGCCATCTGTGGCGCAATCGGAGTCATTCGTCGCGCGAAAACTGAAGCCAAGGTCAGCCAACGGGCCGTGGTGACAGAGGCGTCGTTCGTCACCAGTATCGATGCTGCATCTGCCATCACTGCTGGCTGGGCAGACATTGCTGATGCTGGTTCCGTCGAAAAGTGGAATATTTCGACAGCGGACACAAACGAGATCATGGTGAACGTGACCCTCGCGCCCAATATTCACTAGCTCACGTCGAAGCGACTGTGGTTGACCTGCTTGCGCAACTACGGTGTAAGGGTCATGTCAGATGAAATCGCTCCCCGCCACCATTCTGGCAAGCAAAGAATTCTTCTCATAGTCAACATCACGCTTGCGGTGCTTACCATTCTCTCTGGTACCGGACTGTTGTACGCAAACTGGAAATTGAACAACAGAAACGTAGTCACAATTGACACTGTTGATCCGAATATCAATGCTTTTGATTTACCTGTTGGCGATCTCAAAGCAAAAAACTTCTTAATCACTGGGTCTGACAACAATGCCTGCGTTGCCAAAAATTCACGATACGCGGGGGGCTTCGGTGTTCGCTCTTCGTACGGAGAACGCAGCGACTCGATCATGGTGATTCGGGTTAATCCCATTGACAATCAAGCAGCTGTGTTGTCATTTCCTCGCGACATGTGGGTGACTCAAGCTGGCTCCACTCGTCACGGACGCATCAATACAAACTTTGACAAGAAAAACCCCAACCGACTCATTCGCACCATTAAAGAAAACTTCGGGATTGTCATTGACCATTACGTCAACATTGACTTCTGTGCATTCAAAGAAGTGATCGATGCTGTTGGCGGAGTACGTGTTCCATTTGCAAATAAGGCTCGAGACAAACGAACAGGATTTCGAGTATCGACAGCGAACGTGTGCTTCAACTTTGAAGGTGACCACGCACTTGCATATATGCGTTCACGCCATTACCAGTGGTACGACCCCGCTCTAAAGAAATGGCGTACCGACCCATCATCTGACTGGGGCCGCATTGCACGTCAACAAGATTTCATGCGTCGCCTTGTGAAGAAAGCACTCGATAAGGCACGCAGCAACCCACGTGTTGCCACAGGAATATTGAATGCTGCGTTGAAGAATGTGATTACTGACGACCGGCTCAACCCTTTAACTGTTCTGCAATTGGGGCAGGCAATGAAGAACTTTGATGCAAACACGATGGGCAGTTACACAATGCCAGGACTTGGCCAAGTCATCGATAAAGCCTCCGTTATTGTTCCTGATTTTGAAAGCGATCAATCAAAGAAAATTCTTTCGGTGTTCCAAGGAAAAGCAAGTTTGTCCACCACCTTGAAGAAGACCTCGGCATCTGCATCATCTTCAGAGTTCACAGAGTTGGCTGCGGTTATTGCGACTACTTCTGCCCTCAAGACTTCAGTATCAAAACCTCGTGCCACCACCACAACAACATCAACAAGCACAACGAGTACGACTACAACAGTTCCATCAGTTGTGATCGAACAAAATGCTCGTGGGATCGTGCCACCTGACGATCCGAACTGCCAGTTCTAAATCAGTTATTCAAGAACTCTGGCGAGTACTTCTGGAATTTCACTAGGACCACTTACTAACGCAATACGTGCACCAATTCGATCTGCAAATGCTTGTGCTTCGTCATGATCTTCAGCGGGTGCAATAACAATCACTTCATCCATGCTCATAGCCGCAGCTTCTGCATCACCATCCACAGTGGCTCGACAATCAGAGAGCAATATCGCAACGCGTCGGCCTGCACGAGAACGAGCTAGCTGTTGTTGGCCAGCAAGAAGTGCGCCCGCTAAGTCAGTGGTGCCGTGACCGCGCAAGGTCAACACATCATTGATGACTCGTTCACTTGATTTCGGAACATCTTGAGATTTAGCCACCACAACATCTTTTCCGAAGGCGATGACGCTGTAATCCTCTGGGCAACGACTTGCAATTGCCCCCGTGGCCACTGCAGATGTTGCAAGTGGCTTACCGCCCATTGAGCCACTGCGGTCTAACAATAAACAGAACGCAGTGCCTGGTTTGCGCCACCCACGAATGCGCAGACGTTCAGGATCAAGTGCGATTCCGTTACGTGCTTCGCTAATGGCATCAAGGCTCGCGTCGATATCAATATCGCCCGCATCAGGCCGATACGCCTGCTCTTCCATCTTGCCAACGCCATGAGGGCGTGTGCGGCCACGGTTACCAATGTCAAGCATCAATCGTCCGGCAAGTTGTTGTGCAAGTGCGCGTAACGCAGGGTCTGTTGCCCCAGTGAGGTCAGCCAGCATGCCAAGCATTTCGTCTGGACTGTTCTGCATTGCTTCATCAACTGCAACTTCATCAAGTTCGCCCACTTCAGGCGAGATGTTCTCAAAATTTTCGTGGCGAGAAAGATCACGACGCGACGTAGTGCGCTTTCCTGCTTCAGCGACAGCTTGATCTGCTTCGTCGCCCTCTTTCGTTAGCGGGAGGTCGTGTCCGCCCCTGTCGGGGCCGTCACTTTTCCCCCGTTGGCGTCCCCTTCGGTTCGGCCAAACACGTCTTGCCAGATTTCAGTGACGATTTCTTCAGCAGTGCGAACACTGCCTTCTCGTACTCGCACACGACCAGACAACGCAACCAATGCGGCATCAACGCCAACGCTTGGGTTCTCAATGTTTGCTTCGCGAAGTTCGGCTAATGACACTGCAACTTTTGCAAAGTCAACCGCACCGCGAACTGATGACCCAACACGCAGATCAGGGTGTGATCGCGTGCGGCGCACTACTGCAACAGCCTTTTCAAGCCACGCATCAGAGACGCCAGAACCTTCAGTGTTGCGGCGAACAATTGCAATTTCGTCTTCTGCCGACTGATACGACATTGAGACACGGCACACACGGTCATAGACAGCACTAGAGATACGTGCAGTACCGACTGCATCGAACGGGTTCATCGCAGCCACCATACGGAAACCATGAGTAGCGACAACTCGTCCAAGACGCGGAACGTTAAGTTCGCCTTCACTCATGACTGTGATGAGAACGTTCAAGGTTTCTTCCGGAATTCGGTTGATCTCTTCGATATAGAGAAGCGAGCCATCTCGCATGGCACTTACTAAAGCACCATCGACAAAAATGCTTGGGTCGTAGCCATCGTTCAGCACTCGCGCTGGGTCAAAGTGGCCGACAAGGCGTGCGGGCGTTAACTCAGCATTACCTTCAACAAATTCAAATCCGATGCCAAGGCCTTGCGCCACTGCGCGCAACAACGTTGATTTTCCGGTGCCGGGAGGACCTTCAAGTAGAACGTGACGGTCAGCGGCAAGAGCAGCGAGCACCAGTTCTACTTCACGAGTACGTCCGACGACCTGAGTTGAAAGCGCCGTGCGCAACGACGACTTAGCCATTGACTATGACACCGCGAATATTTTCACCCTCGCGCATTGCACGGTAACCCTCGTTGATTTCATCAAGCGTGTAACGCTTTGTGATGAGTTCATCGAGCTTGAGGTCTCCGACGCGATACATGTCGAGCAATTTAGGAATATCAGCGCGTGGATTAAGGCTGCCAAAAATGGTGCCTTTCACTTCTTTGTTCCACATTGCAAGTTGGAACAAGTTGATGTCGGCACTGGTCTCATCCATTGGTGAAATAGCAGTAACAACACATGTGCCACCTTTGCCCACCATGGTCATTGCTTCACCCATCATGTCTCCGTGAAGAACGCCCGGCGTCATGATGACACGATCAGCCATTTCGCCCCATGACAATTCCATGAGATGAGGAATTGCTTCGGTCATTGATGCATACGTATGTGTTGCACCAAACTCCATTGCTTTTTCGCGCTTGAACTCAACTGGGTCGATTGCGATAATGCGCTTAGCTCCGGCCATACGCGCACCTTGCACAGCATTGATACCAATGCCACCAATGCCAACGACCACCACAGTGTCACCAGGTTGTGTATCAGCACGGTTCGTTGCAGAACCCCAACCAGTTGCGACACCGCACGACACAAGTGCAACACAATCAAGTGGCAAATCTTTTTCAACTTTGATCAGTGATGCTTCAGCCACAGTAGCGAACTCTGAGAACGTTCCGAGCTTTGCCATCAATTTGACTGATCGACCATCTTTCACGTGGTGACGATGTGTTCCGTCTGTGATCATGCCGCCTGTCAAGGTGCCTGCACCCAAGTTGCACAAGTTCTGACGACCAGTTGAGCAGTAACGACAACGACCACATGAAGGAACAAAACTTGCTGACACGTGGTCGCCCACTTGCAAGGTTGTGACACCTGGCCCAAGTTTTACAACAACGCCAGCACCTTCGTGACCACCAATAAATGGAAAGAAGTCATCGACGCCCATCATGGCCAAAAGTTCCTTCGGGGGAACCATGTCACCAGTGACGAAATGTTCGTCAGAGTGGCACATGCCCGCTACTTTCCAGTTCACCAATACTTCATTGGCTTTTGGATCATCTACTTCGATTTCTTCAACCACCCATGGTTGATCAATCCCGTACAAAACTGCTGCGCGTGACTTCATTGTTGTTTCCCCTTGAAATTGTTAACCATTATTGGTTGTCGTGATTTAGTAGATCAAAACTCCGCGGATGTTTTTGCCATCGCGCATGTCTTGGTAACCCTCGTTGATGTCTTCAAGCTTGTATGTCTTTGTGACAAGGCCATCAAGATCAAGTTGTCCTTCGCGGTACAAACCAAGAAGTTTTGGAATGTCAGCACGTGGGTTACCTGAACCGAACAATGAACCAACAAGTTGCTTTTCCATCAATGTGAGGTCAAGAAGGCTCATGTTGGCGCCGCCCATTTCAAGTGCAGGGTGAATGTTGGTAACAACAACACGGCCGCGCTTTGCAGCAAGAGCCATTGCTTCACCAATGACTTGTCCGTCGCCAACACCCATGGTCATGATGACTTTGTTTGCCATGGTGCCCCATGTGAGGTCTTGCAACAACGGCAATGCTTCAGCCATAGAAGATGCTGTGTGTGTTGCACCAAATTCCATAGCCTTTTCGCGCTTGAACTCAACTGGGTCGATTGCAACGATGCGCTTTGCACCAGCAAGGCGAGCACCTTGAATTGCATTAGCACCGATACCGCCAACGCCGACTACAACGACAGTGTCGCCAGGAGCTACGTCAGCTGCATACACAGCGGATCCCCAACCAGTGACGACTCCGCAACCAAGAAGGCATGCCTTGTCTAATGGAACATCTTTTTCAATCTTGATGCAGGAAGCTTCGTTGACAACTGTGTGCTTGGCAAAGGTTCCGAGCATGCACATCAGTGTGAGGTCTTTGCCTCCAGCATGATGGCGCGACGTACCGTCTGTCACTTGCATACCAAGACCCATAAGCGCACCAAGGTCGCACAAGTTCTGGTGACCAGTTGAACAACTTGGGCAACGACCACATGATGGGATGAACCCGAACACAACATGGTCACCAACTTCAAGCCAACTGACTCCTTCGCCGACAGCCTCAACAACGCCAGCGCCTTCGTGGCCACCAATGATGGGCAACGCGAATGGCAGGTCGCCTGTGGTGAGGTGTTCGTCTGAATGGCACATGCCTGAAGCGGCGATCTTGACCAAGACTTCGCCGGCCTTCGGCGCATCAAGCTCAATTTCTTCGACGCTCCACGGAGCGTTTACTTCCCAGAGAATTGCAGCGGTTGTCTTCATAGAAGCCCCCTTGTTTGGCTGCCAGTTATCTGGCAGGTCGTCCTCTGAGATTACCCATTTGCACCACGTATTCTCTAGTGGGCTTCACGGAAGGTACTGTCGTAGGCATGGATAAGGACATCGCCCCACAACCAGTACCCGAGCAGGCCTCAGCCAGCGTGGAAAGCCCCATCGTCGAGGAACTCCTCGTCGAGGAGATTTCCATCGACGGCATGTGCGGCGTCTACTAACCACCTCGTCGCATCATGACAGTCACGCTTGAGTCCGCGTGCGAGCTGCACCCCCAAGTCGCGATCCGGCCTGAACCATTTGGTGCGCTTGCCTATCACTATGGCAACCGCCGTTTGGTCTTTCTTCGCCACCCAGACATTGTGCGTGTTGTAAAGACCATGGGTGAGCATTCATCGTTACGCGACACTTTCGTCGCAGAAGGCGTCGCTGAATCTCGGTGGCCGTCATTTATAGAAGCCCTCTCTTCTCTTACTACATCGGAGATAATTCGTGTCCTCTCATAGTCTTGGCCAACAAATGAAACAGGGTCTTGATGCACCTATCTGTCTCACCTGGGAACTGACATACGCATGCAACTTGGCATGTGTTCATTGTTTGTCCAGCAGCGGACAACGCGATGATCGTGAATTGTCTACTGAACAAGCAAAAGCAGTTCTTGATGAACTCGCAGCGCTTCAGGTTTTTTACATCAACATCGGTGGTGGCGAACCAATGATTCGTCGCGACTTCTTTGAAATTGTTGAACATTCAATTGCTAACAACATCGGAGTTAAGTTCTCAACTAACGGCGCGTTCATCGACAAGAAGAATGCTGAGCGACTTACAGCAATGGATTATCTCGATATTCAAATCAGCCTTGATGGCACTGACGCAGTTACCAACGATGCAGTGCGCGGTGAAGGTTCATACGACACAGCAATTCGTGCGATGGACAATTTGAAAGCTGCCGGTTTTGGACAATTCAAAATTTCAGTAGTCGTTACCCGCCACAACGTTGACCAACTCGACGCATTCAAAGCATTGGCTGATTCATACGGTGCACAACTGCGAATCACACGTCTACGCCCGGCAGGACGCGGCGCAGATACGTGGGACGAACTTCACCCGACAAATGCTCAGCAACGTCAGATCTACAACTGGTTGCTTGCACACGGTGAGAACGTTCTCACCGGAGATTCATTTTTCCATCTCAACGCATTTGGTGAATCGTTGCCAGGCTTGAACTTGTGTGGCGCTGGACGAGTGGTGTGCCTTATCGACCCAATCGGCGATGTCTATGCATGCCCATTTGTTATTCATGACACCTTTAAAGCTGGCAACGTGCTCGAAGATGGTGGCTTCACTCATGTATGGCGCGAATCAGATCTATTCACTGAACTGCGTGAACCACAAAGCGCCGGCGCATGTGCCTCTTGTGGGGCATTTGATGCATGTCAGGGTGGTTGCATGGCGGCCAAGTTCTTTACTGGCCTTCCCCTCGATGGTCCAGACCCTGAATGCGTCACAGGGCACGGTGAAGCTCTTCTGCCTTCTGTCCCCGTTTCGCTCGTACCTCGCCCATCCATGGATCATTCAAAGCCAGCACGAACTCTGATTACGAGTAAAGTTTCTACGTGAATTCTTTTGTCGCGATACTTGCGATCATCATCGCATATTTCTGCGGCACCTTGCCCATTGCAATTCTGATTGCAAAATCAAAAAGCGTAGATATCACAACTTTTGGTTCCGGAAATCCTGGCGCTAGCAATGTTGCACGAGCGCTCGGCACCAAGTACGGCATTCTTGTTTTTGTCGGTGACGCACTGAAAGGTGCTCTTCCTGTTCTTGCACTTTTGTCGCATAAGCCCATTGCGTATGCATGTGCAGCAGCAGCGGTTCTAGGCCATGTGTTCCCTATTACTCGCAAGTTCAAAGGCGGCAAAGGCGTCGCAACCGGAGCCGGGAGTTTGTTACCACTCCACCCAGTCCTAATTATTGGAGCCGCTCTGACTTGGTTGCTCGTAACGAAAGTTACAAAGAAAGCGTCAATCGCATCTATCGCTATTGTCCCCGTCTTGGTGCTGGCATTTGTAGTGAGCGGCACTCGTATGTGGGAAATTTTCTCACTGATTGGTATCGGCGCGTTGGTAGAGATTCGACATGCGTCAAATATCAAACGTCTTTTATCTGGAACTGAGCCTCCCGTGACAGGCTCAACCGTCTAACCTCCAGTCGTGTTTTCTTTTCTTGATACATTTTTTAATTGGCTAGAGCATTATTCGGGATCGCCATGGTTCTATGTAGCTATTTTCTCTATAGCGCTGCTCGATTCTGTCCTTCCCATCGTTCCCAGTGAATCACTAGTCATTATTGGCGGAGTAAGCGCTGGGCTACACCAACTTCACTGGTCGTTAGTCATTATCGCGGCTGCCGCTGGCGCTTTTGCAGGTGACAACATCAGTTATCAAATCGGAAATCAATTCTCAGATTCCATACGAAAGAGATACGAGCGGAGCGCTAAAGGACAACGGCGACTGCGTTGGGCGCACGAACAAATTCAGTTGCGTGGCGGCGAACTTCTGATTACCGCGCGGTTTATTCCAGGTGGGCGCACACTTCTCACACTCAGTTGTGGCATCACTGATCAAGACCGTCGTTGGTTCGTGAAATGGATTGCTATTGCTACCCCAATCTGGGCAATGTACGGAACGCTTCTTGGCTTTATTGGTGGCCGCTCATTTCAAGACAACCACACAAAAGCATTTCTGGTGGCTTTCTCGATTGCAATCGGTGCAACCATAACCCTGGAACTGGTTCGACATTTTCGTCATCGTTCTGGGTCACCGGCAACTCCACCAAACTCATAACATGACGACTACCAGTCAGAACTTTGACACATCGCGTGTTTTGTTGTTGCCTCTCGGTTCATTTGAACAACACGGGCCACATCTGCCTTTAGACACCGACACCATAATCATCGACTCGGTCATTGCACATGCACTGCAGGACACTCAGGTTGATTCACGTTCTTTTGTTCTTGCGCCAACCATTGCAATTTCGGCAAGTGACGAGCATGCCGGATTCCCTGGCACGCTTAGTACCGGAACAGAGGCGCTCGTGCAGTCTGTCGTTGCTATTTGTCGATCTGCATCGTGGTCACTCGGCGTATGCATAGTAAACGGCCATGGCGGGAATGCAGATGCGCTTGCACGCATTAGTTCGGCTCTCACACACGAAGGAATTAATCATTCAATCTGGTCTTTGCCGTCATATGAGGGTTCCGACATGCACGCCGGACATACAGAAACCTCAGTGATGCTTCATGTGGCTCCTGAAAAAGTTCGTAGGGACCGCATTGAACCTGGAACTATCGGAGTTGCACATAATCTTGTGGCGCAGATGCGCACCAGTGGCGTGGCAGGTGTATCCACTAATGGCGTTCTCGGCGATCCAACGACAGCAACCAGCGAACATGGTGTTGCTGTCCTGAACCTGTACTCATCTCATCTCGCATCACATCTTGCAACACTTTCCACAGAGTGGCTTAGTGATTCTCCATGACCATTCGGTTTGTCCCCGACGCTCAGTGGTTTCGATCGCAAAAAGGAAACGGCGTTCTCGCTGGTTCTCCTCTCACATACTTTGGCGTCACTGATGCAGGATCAAAAATATTGGATGCGATTGAGAGCAACGCTGACTTACCTCAGAATCACTCCCAACTAACTGATCGATTGCTCGCAACGGGTGCCGTTCACCCCGCACAAAGTTTGGAAGCAAACAGTTCTGACGTCACTGTGGTGATTCCAGCATTCATCACTGATACGCAATCACATACGAATCTCGAAAATCTGATTGCGTCACTTATCGGTCTGGCCATCGTCGTGGTGGATGATGCATCCCCTCACCCTGTTCATATCTCTGGCGCTCGTGTTATCAGGCATGACACAAACAAAGGACCTGCAGCTGCTCGCAATACCGGCATTGCTTTAGTTGCGACAAAATTCGTTGCATGCGTCGATGCAGATGTATCAGTTACTGGCGAGCAACTTTTGACTTTGGCTGGGTATCTCGCAGACGAACGAGTAGCGATGGTTGCACCACGAATCACATGCCTTAATGACAAAACCTTTATCGGAGAGTTTGAATCACTTCATTCGCCATTGGATTTGGGTTCAACACCTGCACTAGTGCGGCCAATGTCTCGAGTGTCATATCTTCCGGCCACTGTTCTGGTCTGTAACACGAACTCACTTCGCACAGTCGGCAGCTTTGATGAGTCACTACGGCTGGGAGAAGACGTAGACCTCGTATGGCGTTGCACTGAATCGGGATTGTGGTGCCGATATGTGCCCGCAATCGAATGTCCCCATCGCGCACGACGTTCCATCAGGGCACTGTTCCGTCAGCGATTTGAATACGGATCAAGTGCCGCTGCGCTAGATCAGCGTCATCCCCATAGAGCTTCGCCGTTACGCGCGCATGCACTCTTATTGGTCGCTGCCATGTCTATTTTGATGGGACTTCTATCAGTCGCAGTTGTTTTTATTGCACTAACCATTTTGTATTTCTGTTGGTCGCTTCGTTCAACCAAAATCTCAATGACTAGCCGAACTCGCCTGGCTTGGCTTGGTGTTACTTCAACCACAAAACTTCTTGCACAAGCAATCATGCGGTGCTGGTGGCCTTTATTCCTTCTTGCATCATTGGTCTCGTGGCGTCCCGGAGTAATGCTCACGTTCAGTGCACTTGTTCCATCAATTTTTGGTTTGATGAGATTCAAACCAAACCACCCAATCCGCTATCTCCTTGTTCGGATTATTAGCGACATGTCGTATGCGTCTGGTGTATGGGCTGGCGCTATCCGCGTACGTTCAGTACGGTGCCTCTTGCCAGTGATTACTGTGCGGCGTTCAATCTCGCGCTGATGTTGTTGCAGTCTTCACAGATTGATTCAGGAATCACACCCCAACGCATGAGGCGGGAAAAAATGGCACAGCCGAGACAGAAACCAACGAACGCTTCAAGCGAAGCGGCACAAGCAAGCATCCCGATGACAACACGTGATGCAGTGTGCATGTCAAATAGCCACAGTGCCGAACCAGTTACGGAAAACACCGCACCGATTC
>WLSJ01000046.1 GCA_009705865.1 Actinomycetota bacterium
GTTGCTTTCATATTGCTGTGACCAGGCACATCACACAACAGTGTGTAGGTGCCGGCATCCAACGTGACGGTTCCAGAGTCGACTGCTCCGTTTTGTCCAATCACTAATTTGAAATTAGGAACTTTGGTGTTGTCCTTTGCGATAATCAGCGTATGGCGCACAGAATCTTCGTTTTTGTAGCCAATGACGATGTCGCCTGCAGCAAAAGGTCCGTAGGTCTTTGCGTCAAATCTCAACGATTGAACGGCCTTGATGACCGTGGCGCCGGTTGGCAGAGTTTCTGCAGGAGTGGAGGTTCCGCCACCTCCACATGCTGCCAGTAGAGCTACGGAGGCTGAGAAGGAAAGAAGACGTTTCATGAGACCGAATTTACAAGCGAATCGGTCTAATAGGTCGGACTCAAGCGATCAGGGCAAGTACCATTTGTCACGCGGACAATGGCGTCCGTGGCATCAGAGCAAATGGTGCCCAAGCGCCCAATTGGGCAGTGATCGAGGCGACAATGGCAGACATAGCTGACCGTACGCAAGACTTTGGCGCGAACTCGTGGCTCGTAGAAGAGATGTACGAGCAATTTCGCGCCGACCCAAACTCCGTAAGTGAGGCATGGCGCGAGTTTTTCAGCGACTACCGCAGCGCTGCCACTTTGACGGCCGCAGCGCCTGCGTCGCCTCTCGCAAGCTCGAACGGCTCCGCAGTCACTCAGCCGTCCGTGGCAGTGACCACTCCATCTCAATCTCCAGCCCCTGCTCCTGCGACTTCTGCTCCTGCCCCCGTCACTTCGGTTCCTGAAGGATCAACTCTCGAGCCGTTGCGTGGTGTTGGTGCAGCAATTGTCACCAACATGGAAAAGAGCCTGTCTGTTCCAACCGCAACCAGTTTCCGCAATGTGCCAGCGCGACTCTTGGAAGTGAATCGCAAGGTCATTAATGATTACCGCTCGCTACACGGGCTATCAAAGGTGTCATTTACGCACATCATTGCTCACGCCATTGTGCGCGCAATTTCGGATGCTGTACCGAACATGCGCAATGCATACCAAGTAGCCGCTGATGGAAAGCCGCAACTTGTTCGCAACCCTCATGTCAATGTTGGGCTCGCAGTTGATGTTGATAAGGGTGACGGAACGCGTGCGCTCGTTGTGCCCGTTCTCATGAATGCTGACACGCTCAGCTTTGCCGGATTCCTTGTGGCCTATGACGACATTGTTCGCAAAGTGAAAGCAAACAAACTCACCATTGCTGATTTTCAGGGTGCAAATGTTTCAATCACAAACCCAGGCACTATTGGCACTGTTCAATCTGTTCCGCGTCTGATGCCGGGTCAGGGCGTCATTGTTGGTGTTGGTTCAATTGATTACCCAGCTGAATTCCAAGGTAGCGATACTGCAAACCTCAATGCGCTCGGAGTATCCAAAGTTGTCACAGTGACAAGTACCTACGATCACCGCATTATCCAAGGCGCTGAAAGCGGACTCTTCTTAAAGCGAGTACATGAGTTGCTGTTAGGCGACCACGGTTTCTATAACGACATTTTCCGCAGTCTTGAAATTCCGTATCAACCAGTTCAATGGTCATCAGATGCTTCGCCAATGAATCGCGAAGAAACCATGATGGAAAAGCAAATGCAGGTCAGCACGCTTGTGCGTGTTCACCGCGTACGTGGGCACCTCATTGCAGACATTGATCCATTGCATTGGAAAGCGCCAGCAATGCCGCGCGAACTTGACCTCGCAACCTATGGACTCACCATCTGGGACCTTGAACGTGAATTCCTAACTGGTGGCGTAGCGGGAAGTCACAAGATGACACTTGATGAACTACTGGGTGTCCTGCGTGACGCATACTGCCGCACCATCGGCATCGAGTACATGCACATTCAAAATACTGATGAGCAGCGCTGGATTCAATCAAAAGTGGAGGGCGCGACATTCACGCCAACACTTGATGAAAAGCTGCGCATTCTTGAGCGTTTGAATGCTGCTGAAGCATTCGAAAAGTTCCTCGCCACCAAATATGTCGGAACTAAGCGATTCGGTCTTGAGGGATCTGAATCAATGATTCCGATCATCGATGAAATTGTCTCGGCTGCTGCCGACCAAAATCTTGACGGAGTTGTCGTTGGTATGCCACACCGTGGACGACTGAATGTTCTTGCGAATGTCATGGGAAAGAACTACGAGCAAATTTTCAAGGAATTTGAAGGCCATATCAGCACTGAATCGGTGCAGGGCAGTGGCGATGTGAAGTACCACCTTGGTGCGCAGGGCACATACACGTCTGCTGCTGGAAATGAAATCGCAATCGAATTGGCGGCAAACCCAAGTCACTTGGAAACAGTCAACGGCGTTGTTCTCGGAATGGTGCGAGCTAAGCAAGACAAAATTGAGCCACCGTTTGCGTTCAGTGTCTTGCCGCTTTTGATGCATGGTGATGCTGCGTTTGCAGGTCAAGGCATCGTTGCTGAAGGTTTGGCTATGAGTGACATCTCGGGCTATCGCGTAGGTGGAACCATTCACTTAGTAGTGAACAACCAGATCGGTTACACCACGGCGCCGAAATACGCGCGTTCCTCGATGTATGCAACTGATGTTGCCAAAACTGTGCAGGCACCAATTTTCCATGTGAACGGTGATGATCCTGAAGCATGTGCACGTGTTGCTCGTCTTGCGTTCGAATATCGCCAACGGTTCCATAAGGACGTTGTTATTGACATGCTGTGCTACCGCTTGCACGGACACAATGAGGGTGATGATCCGAGCTATACCCAGCCACTCATGTACAAGGCCATTGCTGAAAAGCGCAGTGTTCGCAAAATGTATGTGGAACAACTGGTCAAGCGCGGAGATATCAGTCTCGAAGTTGCTGAACAGGTCTTGCAGGACTATCAGGGCAAATTGCAATCAGCGCTCGATGACACTCGTTCGCATGCGCCAGAAAAAGTAAAGGTTGCAAAGCCGCCCACCCCGGTTGGCGTTCAGCCACATGTGAATACTGCAATCGATAAGGCAACATTTGACCGAATCTTCAAACAATTGACGAATTATCCAGAAGGCTTCACGCCTCATCCAAAACTTGTTCGTCAATTTGCAGCTCGTGAGGCCACTTTTGAAAAAGATGGTGACTTCGAGTGGGCAATAGGTGAAGCGCTCGCAATTGGTTCATTGTTGATGGAAGGTTTTGATGTTCGTTTGATGGGAGAAGACTCTCGTCGTGGAACATTTGCTCACCGGCATGCAGCATTAGTTGATTACGAAAATGAAACTGATTTCATTCCGCTTCAGCAAATACCAGGAGCAACAGGAAAATTCTGGGTGTATGACTCGTTGTTGTCGGAATATGCAGCACTTGGTTTTGAATATGGATACGCACATACCAACCGCAACACGCTCACTATGTGGGAAGCACAGTTTGGTGACTTCGTCAATGGTGCGCAGATTGTGCTCGACCAGTACCTGGTAGCTGCTGAAGATAAATGGAAACAACAAAATGGCTTGGTGATGCTGTTGCCACACGGTTTCGAAGGCCAAGGACCAGAACATTCCAGCGCTCGCATTGAACGATTCTTGCAATCATGCGCAGAAGACAACATTCAAGTTGTCAATGCCACTACAGCTGCACAGTTCTTCCATGTTCTACGTCGTCAATTGCATCGTGACATTCGCAAGCCATTGATTATCTTCACTCCGAAGCAACCACTACGTATGAAAGAAAGTCGCTCTCGTATGGAAGATGTGACTTCTGGATCTTTCATGGAAGTACTTGATGATCCATTCGTAGGCGACAAGGCTTCGGTGAAGCGCATTGTGTTGTGTAGTGGCAAAGTGGCATGGGATGCCATGTCGGAACGCGACAAGCGCAATGCCCCAGTGGCGGTTGTTCGAGTTGAGCAGCTGTATCCATTCCCGATTGATCAGATCAATGAAGTGATTGCGCGTTACCCGAACGCCAAAGAAATTGTCTGGCTACAAGAAGAGCCAGAGAACATGGGTGCATGGCATTTCGTCGAACACCTCATTTGGCGAGTGAAAGAACGTGGCTACGACTTGCGTCATACATCGCGAATTGCTGCGGGTAGCCCAGCAACTGGGTCAAAAGCTATTCATGATCAAGAACATGCCGACCTGATGGATGACACGTTTTCGGGTTTCTAAAACTGAAGACCCAAGTGGTCTGATAGTTCCTGAAGAGCAATAGTGGGGTCGCCGACTTTGATGGTGCGCATACCCATGGCAGCAGCTGGCTTGAGATTGACTCCTAGGTCATCAAGGAAAATGCACTCATCGGGAGACACTCCGACCAGTTCACAGGCGATTTCATAAAAGCGGGGTTCAGGTTTACGACAACCAACCTTGCTGCTTTCAACAACATGATCAAACTTGGTCATGATTGCTGCCACTTCAATTTGTCGTGGTGACGGATCTGGCGACGTTGAGACCACGTTGTTTGTCAGACACGCTGTGCGGTACCCAGAGGCAATGACGTGATCAAGAGCAGCAACCATGGCAGGCCGAACTTCGCCGGCGAGGAGCGCTAAAACATCTGCCCCTGGCACCCGGTGACCGAGGGCTTCGCTTTCAGTGGCAAAAAGAGAGTCAAACTCAAGTGGCGAGATGTCATTTCGCTCGAGCAAGGCCCATGCGTTGCCATCAGGGTTGGTGGAGTTCACTCGGCGAATATGGTCAAGCGGGAGACCAGCTGAGGATTCGTAGCGATTAAAGGCCTCAAAAGGGCTGGAAAGGATGACCCCTCCGAAATCCCAGAGGACGGCGCGTATTTCCTTATGTATCACGGGTGACAGGCTAGACGGATTGCCCATCAGATGACGGGTTCGGGTGGTTGACTGGACAGGTGACCAAACACATCATCGTCGACGGATCGAACATTGCAACCGAGGGTCGATCCGTACCCAGCCTTGCCCAACTCCACGAAGCTGTCATGGCTCTGATGGATGAATTTAAGAATGCCAAAGTGTCTGTCGTTGTTGACGCCACGTTTGGCCATCGCATTGCAAAGAAAGAATCTGCAGAGTTTGAAAAGGCCATTGCCAACAACGAACTCGTTGCTCCACCTGCAGGTGCTGTGGGTCGCGGCGATGCATTCGTCCTGGCAATTGCCGACAAAGTCAATGCTTCTATTTTGTCGAACGACAGTTATCAAGAGTTTCACGGAAAATACAAATGGCTGTTTGACGAAGGTCGCCTGATCGGCGGCAAGCCCGTCCCTCTTGTCGGTTGGGTGTTTGTGGAGAGACTTCCTGTTCGCGGCGCAACAAGCCGTCGTTCCGTAAAGACTGGCAAGGTCGTAAAGAAGGAATCTTCAACGGCGAGTCCAGAGGCGAGCAAGCCAATGCCCGTGCCTAAATCTCCGCCACCAAGTGTGAAAGCAAAAATGGCCAATGCTCTGATGCCGTATCTGCAGTTTGTTGAAAAACACCCAGTTGGTTCAAAAGTAAAGGCAGTTGTTGAGTCCTATGCCGCCAATGGCATTACTGCACTGATTGGAGATATCTCTGGGTATGTTCCGTTACGCAATATGGCAACGCCACAACCTCGCAGTGCGCGCGACATTTTCACCATCGGTGATGCTGTGACATTGACAGTGGTTGGGTACACGCCAGCACGTCGCAGTGTAGATCTTGCAGTTCCAGGTGTGGTTGGGGCCAATACAAAGACAGCTACAAAACCTGCTCAAGCAAAATCACCTGCAGTGAAGAAGGCTTCTCCTGCAAAGAAGGCGGTGGCTGCAAAGACTGCTCCTGCCAAAAAAGTTTCCGTTGCGAAAAAGGCTGCTCCCATAAAGAAAGCAGTCGTTGCGAAAGCTCCTGCAAAAAAGGTCGCGGCTAAGAAGGTTGTGGCAGCCAAAGCTCCTGCCAAAAAAACTGTCGCCAAAAAGGCACCAGTAAAACGGCGCTAACTTCACCCCAGTTGGTTTTGGTAGGGGCATCCCTACTACCGTCACTACGTGGTCATAGTTACGTGGAACGTCAATTCGCTGAAAGCGCGCCTACCTAGGGTGCAAGAGTGGTTGGAAGCAAATACTCCTGAAGTGGTGTGTTTGCAAGAGACCAAACTGGCACAAGACAAATTCCCCACAGAAGCCATTGCTGAACTCGGCTATGAGAGTGCACATTTTGGTCAAGGTCAGTGGAATGGAGTTGCCATTTTGTCGCGAGTGGGGCTTGACAATGTTGTAGCCAACTTTGCAGATGGTGTCGAACCGGATCACGAAGCCAGAATTATCTCGGCGACATGTGGGGGAGTACGAGTCAGTTCTGTGTATGTGCCAAATGGTCGAGAACTTGACAATGATCACTACCAATACAAATTGTCGTGGATGTCTCGTTTGCGGCAACACCTCGATGCTTCATGCGGGCCTGCAGATGACGTGGTTGTTGCCGGAGATTTCAACATTGCACCAGAAGATCGCGACGTGTATGACATGGCGGCGTTTGAAGGCGCCACCCATGTCAGCCAGCCTGAACGCGATGCTCTTGCTCATGTCAATGCCTTTGGTATGGAAGACACATACCGCAGGTTCCATGATGAGGCAGGGCTGTATTCGTGGTGGGATTACAGAAATGGTTCATTCCACAAAGGGCACGGAATGCGCATTGACTTACTGCTCGCAACTAAATCTGTAGCTGAGCGTGCTATTTCTTCAGAAGTAGATCGCAATGCGAGAAAAGGTGAAAAGCCAAGCGATCATGCGCCAGTGCTATTGACCTTGGGGCCGAAGTGACAAACACTGACTCAGAGGAATCAGAAGGCGTTTCGTTCCCGTCGTTCCATGATCGAACAACAGAACTAACAGATGCTGATCGTGCGCGAGTTCGTTTAGCTGAAGTGACTCGCAACCTCATTCTTGATTCCTTCATGTCAACTGCACGTATCGAAGATATTGATGCAGCTGTAGTCAACGTGTTGAAAGCAATCGACAACGTCAATGCTCCTGGTGGCGTTCCGGGGAGCGCAGCAGCTGAATCACATTTCACTGACCGCAGCCCGTTTTACGGAATAATGAATCCATTATCAATGCCGATGACCATGGAACAAGATGAATCGTTTGGGGAACTTGGTGCCATCGTTGGAGTTGCAACATTTACAGAACCATACGAGGGGCCGCCGGGGCATGTTCATGGCGGATACATCGCGGCCGCATTTGATGAAGTTCTTGGGATGACTCAGTCATTGACTGGACGGCCAGGAATGACTGGAACATTGTCAATCAAATATCGCGCGCCGACACCACTGCATACAGAAATCGTGTATCGCGGATGGGTGGACAGAGTCGAAGGTCGAAAGATTTTTACAAAAGGCACATCACATATTGGTGACACTTTGTGTGCCGAAGCTGAAGCAGTATTTTTATCGATGCCAGCCGAATTAATGGATCGGCTACGAAAAGGTCGCGACCTTAGCGCCCCAACGCAGAATCAATAACTGCAAGCAGTTCTGCCGCATAACGACGAGCAAAAATAATGTCCGTCGTGGCTGCAATGTCTTCTTCTGTGGTAGGACGATCTCGAACAAGGTGACGTAATTGTGAAGTTGTTAACACACCATTTGGTTCAATACGACTAGCACGCGCTTTCTGCTGTCGCCATTCTTCTAGAGCAACTTCAACAGAATCAGTGCGCACATTTTGCCGAGCAATGCGACGTAATTCTTCAGGAGGTGCATCAACAACGGGTACCGCCGTGGTGACTGTTGGAAGAAACGGTGATGGTCCAGATGTTTTCGAATCGCGCTGATCAGTCCATGTAACAACTAATTCATCCGCAGCGCGGGTAAGGGCCACGTAGGCAAGGCGGGCTTCTTCGCTTCTGGCTGCACCTGTGCGAGAACTGCGGTGGGGAAGTAGTCCCTTTTCCATCCCGGCCACAATGACGTACTGCCACTCACGACCTTTTGCGGAGTGGAACGTCAACACTTCGACACCATCTGTTTCGGCAATATCGGCAGATGTAGCGAGCCAGGAACCAAATGTGCGTCCATCAACCGTGCCTGATCGATGGAGATCTAGGAATTCACGCACCAGTAGTGCAATCTGAAAATCTGCATCATCAGCTGCATATTCGCCAGTGTCAAGAATGTCAGCTGCCCATGTCGACAAGTCATCGCGGCCAGTCAAAGAGGTAGCAGCAGCAACGGCTCGAGCCCATGCGCCGCCCTTTCGTGAGGATCGAACGGGAATTCCGGCTGCGACTAACTGATCGCGAATGCCATCTGCAACTGCATTGACGCGCACTAATACTGCGATATCGCTCCATGTTCGACCAGAGGAATGTGCTCGGGTGACAAGTTTGTTGATCAGTTGCCGCTCAGATATCTCATTTGCGCATCGTTCAAGCTGAACAACCGCACCACTTGGTCGCTGCGACACGGCGTTAGCTATTTGGCCGTCTCGGGCAAGTGAGTCAACAGCCATTGCAACAATTTCTGGAGTGCATCGGTAATTCGATGGCAGGGAAACGACGTTTGCCCCCGTCGTTAAGCCAGGTAATGAGTCGAATAAGTCTTTGTCTGCACCGTTGAAACCGTAAATCGCTTGGTTCGGATCGCCGACTAAAAACAAATCAGGTGAAGCGGGGAGCAACGCTTTCAGAAATGCATATTGCAGTGGGTTCATGTCTTGCGCTTCGTCAACTGAGATATGTCGAAACTGAAAGCGCATTGATTCTGCAAATCGTGGATCTTTAGCGGCTTCGTGCACAACAGATGTCATAAAGTCGTTCAGATCGATGACACCGCGTTTGCGTTTTGTCTGTTCGTACGTTTTGAACACTTCAGTAAATCGAAGAGCGGGTAGTGGAACTTTCATTCCTGAAGACGCCAGTGCCGATGCAGCAGCATCAGGAGCAATCATGTGCGCGTGCGCCCAATCAATTGCAGCAAGCATGTCAGTGACGCCTCCATGTTTGGCGTCGTCGCCCATACATGACGACATCAGCGATGAACGGTTGTTCACAATGACAGGTGCACGCCTGTTGCGATCTTCAAGGTTTTGCAACATGAGTCGCCGCGCGATGGCATGAAAAGTTCCGATGGTGGGACGACCATCAAGATTGAATCGATTCAGACGGGTGCGCATCTCGGTCGCTGCATGACGAGTGAATGTAATTGCGAGCGTTTTCTCAATGTCTGCAGTTCCTGACAAAGTTCTCCATGCAATACGACGAGTCAACACCGTTGTTTTCCCTGAACCAGCTCCGGCACGTACGACAACGATTCCGATGGGAGCTGTGACGGCCGCACGTTGCTCGGCGTCGAGACCAGCCAGCACAGAATCTGGCGACGGGGCCAGGTCTGTCGGGGGCGAGTGCAGGAATGTCACGCCTTGAAACTAGGCGGTTGTACCCTTTCTTCCATGCCCTTTCCTCGGCGACTGCTAAATGACTACGAAACAATCGTTTTGGACCTCCACCCACACTGGTGGTTTTTCGGCTCGTCTGTCTCCACCCTTCTCGGGTCGATGTTTCTCACCCTCATATTGAAGGCTCAGATGCCCTCTGGCTTCTTCGAAAGTGCAGTCAGCTTTCTCGGTCTCGCAGCCATCATTGTGAGCGGGGCATGGGTCGTTGTGCAGTTGATCAAGTGGCGCACCACCTATTTCGTGGTGACCTCTCACAGGTTGATTTATCGCCAGGGCGTGGTGTCGCGAGATGGGGTCGAAATTCCACTCGAAAGAGTAAACAACGTGAACTTTGGTCAATCCATTGTGGAACGAATGTTGGGAGTCGGCGATTTGCTCATTGAATCGGGTGGCAAAGATGGTCAACAGACTTTTTCTGATATTGCCCAGCCGGAAAGAGTGCAAAACATCATTCATTCCACCATCCAGTCCCGAGGAATCAGTCGCGCGGACGCCTCGGCCGGTGGCATGAGTGTGGCTTCTGAATTAGAGCGGCTGGAAGCGTTGCGTGACCGGGGAACCATTACTGACGACGAATTCCTCGAACAAAAGCGTCGCCTCCTGAACTAATTCCTCCGCTTTTCACTGAGGCAGGGCTACCTGTGAGAATGGTCAGATGCCTCAAGCCATACTGCCAAACGGAATAAATATCGAGTACGACACTTTGGGTGATCCAAAGAATCCCACGTTGCTGTGGATCATGGGTTTTACCGCCCAGATGACTGCATGGCCTGAAGAGTTCTTGCAGCTCTTTGTTGCTCAAGGATTCCATGTGGTGCGCTTCGACAATCGCGATTGTGGTTTGTCATTTAAACATGACGGCGTCATTGTGGAAACTGACAAAGTCACCATGCAAGCAGCGATGGGTGAGCCGGTCACGGTGCCCGTTCCGTACACGTTGTCTGACATGGCAGCAGATGCCATTGGTGTTCTTGATCATCTCGGGATTGATAAAGCGCACATCATCGGAGCATCAATGGGCGGCATGATTGCTCAAACAGTTGCACTTGAGCATCCGCATCGCACAAAGAGCCTCACAAGCATCATGTCAGTCACTGGCGATCTTGCATACGGAACACCAACTGATGCTGCACTTAGCGCATTGCTGGCACCACCATCTCCTGATCGCGCAACGTATATCGAGGGTGCAGCCAACTGGGCCATTTGGTCCTCTAAGAGATATTTCGATTTGGCGGAAGCAAAGGCACGTGCGGCACGTGAGTTTGACAGAAGTTTTTACCCGGAGGGTTCACACCGACAGCTCGCTGCTATTTATGCATCTGGTGATCGCACCGAAAAATTGCGCAACTTGCGGACTCCAACACTTGTTATTCATGGTCGCGATGATCAGCTGCTCACGCCGTCTGGTGGAGAGCGAACAGCCGAAGTCATTCCAGGATCTGTCTTCATGTTCGTGACCGACATGGGACACGATGTGCCTCTGCCATTGTGGCCCGTGTTTGTTGACGCCATCTCGTCACACGCACGTCGCGCTGCATAACTCTTTACTACACAACAACAAAAGGAATTCATCATGTCTGGACCACTTACTGGATACAAAATCATTGAGATTGCAGGCATCGGGCCAGGCCCGTTTGCGGCCATGTTGCTTGCTGACATGGGTGCTGAAATCATTCGAGTCGATCGTGTTCAAGCAGTACGGGGCCCCGTGCCCTCAACACCTGCTGGCGATCTGATGTTGCGCGGACGCAGGAACATCGCACTTGACCTGAAAAGTCCTGAAGGCGTTGAGGCTTTATTGCAATTGGTGGAAAAAGCCGATGCCGTCATCGAAGGTTTCCGTCCCGGAGTCATGGAGCGTCTCGGAGTTGGTCCTGATGTGTGTCAGGCACGTAACCCGCGCATTGTGTTTGGTCGCATGACTGGTTGGGGACAAGAGGGCATGTATGCACAAGCTGCAGGTCACGACATCAACTACATCTCGTTGTCTGGTTCGCTTGCACATTTTGGTCGTGCAGGTGAAGCACCGGTGCCGCCGCTCAACATGGTGGGCGACTTTGGCGGTGGCGGAATGTTCCTTGCATATGGCGTTGTGTGCGCATTGCTTGAAGCACAAAAATCTGGCAAGGGTCAAGTTGTCGATACAGCAATGGTCGATGGCGCTGCAGTGTTGATGACAATGTTCTGGTCATTTAAGGCCATGGGTATTTTCAATGAAAATGCACCGGGCACAAACTTGCTTGACACCGGAGCGCATTTTTACGATGTGTTCGAATGCGCAGATGGCAAATACATTTCGCTCGGGTCCATCGAACCACAGTTCTATGCAGAATTGATGAAGCTCACTGGCCTCGAGGGTGATGCTGATTTTGCAAAGCAAATGGATCAGTCAATGTGGCCAGAGCTGAAGATTCGTTTGCAAAAAGTAATGAAGGCAAAGACTCGTGATGAGTGGTGCGCAATCATGGAAGCAACTGATGTGTGTTTTGCCCCAGTTCTCACCATGAGCGAAGCAGCTGCACACCCGCATAACGTTGAACGCAAAACGTTCATCAATGTCAATGGCCACATGCAGCCAGCACCAGCACCTCGCTTTTCTCGCACCACGCCAGAAATTTCACGCCCATCAGCACATGCTGGGCAACACACTGCAGAAGTTCTTCGTGACTGGGGCGTTGCCAATGTCGATGCACTGCTCGCTAGCGGCGCAGCGAAGCAGGCATAGGTGTCAACACTCGTTTGCTTTCACGCCCACCCTGATGATGAGTGCATTGGCACTGGCGGCACAATTGCGCGTGCATCGGCCGAAGGGCATCGAGTTGTCTTGGTTGTAGCGACAAACGGAGATCATGGTGAAATACCTGCAGATATGCCTGCTGGGAAAACACTTGTCGAGGTGCGTCGAGAAGAGACCATGAAGTCTGCCGAGACTCTCGGCATCCATCGTGTTGTGTGGCTCGGGTACGAAGACAGCGGCATGACCGGATGGGAACAAAACACCAATGCTGGAGCTTTTTGCAATGCATCACTTGATGAAGCGGCGCACAGGCTGGCAGATGTGTTGCGCGAAGAAAAAGCAGACGTTCTCACCACGTACGACTGGCACGGTGGGTACGGTCATCCTGATCACATCATGGTGCACAAGGTGGGTCATCGCGCCGCTGAATTAGTAACTGTGCGCGTTCTTGAGGGCACAATGAATCGTGATCAGATTCGTCGCGGCA